>NZ_JAYMYJ010000058.1:0-1241 GCF_035668035.1 Candidatus Thiothrix phosphatis
ATTAAGCGGGTATTTTCTCAGAATTGCAGCAGACGGGGAAGAAGGCGGCCTCTGGCGCAAGGGGCTGGTGCAGGCTTGCGCATCCCACGGAAACGAACAATGAACAACAGAGAGGGCTAAAACATGGCCGATTCCAAAAGCGTCACCATTGTGGACACCACCATCCCTATTGTTGAGTACATGGGACAGAGGGTTGTCACTCTTGATGTGATTGACAATCTACATCATAGACCGCCAGGAACAGCAAAAAGAAACTTCACAGAGAATAAAGAGCGGTTCCAGGAAGGAAAACACTTCTATCTTGTTGATTACTCTAAAAAGAACGAATTTCGTACTTTTGAAATTGAGATACCGCCAAGAGGTTTGACCGTCATTACAGAGCGTGGCTACTCAATGCTGGTCAAGTCGTTCAATGATGACTTCGCGTGGGATATTCAGGAGCAGCTATCAGATAGCTACTTTGACAACAACAAGCCGATGACGACGGCAGAGTTCCTTGTGCAGCAAGCCAACCTGATCCTTGAGCATGACCAGCGGATAAAGAGGATAGAACAACAGCAGCGGGATACCCAGATTGCCATAGCAGAGACAAAGATTGAGGTGATGGAGGCAAAGTCACAGGCTGTTGAAGCATTCAAAGCCGCCTCAGCTGCCCTGCAACATAAATTTGGCAGGCCAGACCATTACACGGTCATGGCTTATTCAAAGATGGTAGGTAGCCCGCTTGATCTGAACTTGGCAAAAGTCTACGGAGCCAAGGCCGCCCAATTATCAAAGCAAAGGGATGTCCCCATCATCAAGGTTCCAGATGAGCGGTTCGGGTCAGTTGGGTCATACCATGAGGACATCCTGAAAGAGGTGTTCGAGCAGCTATCGAAAGACGTTGAGTTATGACATCTTGGAGCAAGGCAGGATGACAATTACCGTTAAGGATGCGGAGGAGCTATTGGGGCTTAAAAAGGAGACCGTCAGCCAGATGGCCTGGAAACCTGTCAAGCACCGAAGCACGTTGGAATATCATGCCTACCTTGCCCTTGCCATCAATGGAGAGACAATCGAGAGCTTTCGACTGCTATGCACATTCTCGCCACTGATCCGTCCACTCGATGACTGCTACAGCTTTTCGCTCATTTTCAACAACCAGCGCATTTACGCGTTGGACAAGGAAAACAAGACCAAACAACATCGCAACAGCTTGGCCGGGTATGGTCGGGAGCATTACGGGAAACTGATAACCGGGA
>NZ_JAYMYJ010000058.1:1341-2853 GCF_035668035.1 Candidatus Thiothrix phosphatis
CGGGGCTACGCCGTAACTGGCCGTAGCGGCCATGTCATCAAGTTCCCCTTTTCCATCCGCCAATCACATGATGCCAGAAGCCTGATCCAGTGCATCCCTCAAGGCAAAAATGGCATTGATTGGGGGAATGCCTATGCAATCAGTGGTCAAATGTTTGACGTAAAGTCGGCAAACATCCCACATTTGAACAGGTATGTCATCATAGATGATGAAGGCATGGAGAAAGACACCATTGGGTTCTTGGCAAACATCTTGTCCGAGTCATCCAGTGTTGTTCCTTTCAGCACCCGTGACGGCTGGATAGGTCGCCTGGCAGCCTAAACCAGCCGCCTTAGAGCCGCCCCTCCGCCTTCCACTCTGCCGCCAGGTCCGCCAATATCCTCACCGTTCCTCAATACCAGAGCACGCAACTGGCGTATTTTGGCGACTGCCTCAGTCGCCCGGCTACGCCTGCGGTTAAAAAGCCCAGCTTTCACTTCGTTTGACTGCATTGCAATCATGCCGTTGAATCCCTCAAGCTGAAGTGCAGTCTCAGCCCCAGTGCATTGACCACCTTTAGGATGGTGGAGAATTCTGGGTTGCCCTCGCCTGACAATGCCTTGTAAAGGCTTTCACGCGCCAGCCCGGAATCACGCGCCAGTTGTGACATGCCGCGTGCGCGGGCAATCACCCCCAGCGCCTTGGCAATGAACTGCGGGTCATCCCCTGCCTCCTCCATGCAGGCTTCCAGATAGTCCTGCATGTCTTCGTCAGTTTTCAGGTATTCCGCTGTGTCATAACGACTGAATGTTGTGCTCATGGATTCTCCCCTTTCCACAGATCGGCAACCACCTTTGCCCGTTGAATGTCACGCTGCTGCGAGGACTTGTCACCGCCACACAGCAGCACCACCAGTGCGCGTCCGCGCCGCATGAAGTACAGCCGATAACCTGGGCCGTAATGGATGCGGGCTTCACTTAGCCCATCGCCTATTGGTTCGGAATCGCCAAAGTTACCATCGGCCATGCGGTCAAGCCGTGCATGGATACGTGCCCGCGCCCGCCTGTCTTTCAAGCCTCGCAGCCAATTTGAAAACACCTCGCTTTGGATAATTTCTATCATTGGCCTGCGTATCCCATGGTTAACATGACCAGTTTAAGGCTTTGTCCTGCTGTGAGCAACTGGTGGTGCCCTACCCTACCCTGGGCTGCCTAACCCAACTACCCCGCCCCTCCGGCAAAGTATGCGTCATTGCCGCAAAAATTATACGTTTTCGTATTGACTATAATTATACGTTTTCGTATCATTTCTCTCATGGAAGGCAAACACCTTCCGGCGGAGGCCAGGAGCTTCCGGGTTCTTTCACAACTTAGCCAGATACCGACAGGCCGCCCAGTGAGGCGAGATAAGTGCAGGTCGGACACGTTGGAATGGACGCCCGCCATGACGCGGGGAGTCAGCCGCCCGGTGGGGCGCAACAGGTTTCAGTCCAGCCTCTTTTAAACGCAGGAGGCTGGCATGAGACAACAAGAC
>NZ_JAYMYJ010000059.1:0-2842 GCF_035668035.1 Candidatus Thiothrix phosphatis
GTTATCCGGGTTGCGGTACTTAGCTTGAACAGCAGCACGCTTCTTGGAAGGGGTAGCCTGCATGACCTCTTCAAGAGTAAAACCTGACTCTGCTGCCATGTCCTCAAACGTCTCACGCAACCGGATCAATTCACTTTCACGGCGGCCACCGATGATACTTTCAATGCTGCCTTTTAATGCCGCAAGCTCGGCAACACTCAAATTGGATATATCAATACTGGACATGGAATACCTATCCTTCTGTCTTGGTTGAAAAAATTCATAACACTGCACCATCTGCCGACCGCATGGATCACTGACAGTCTGATACTCACCATTACACCATAGCTTTGCACGACCAATAGCCAAGCTACCCATAACCTATCCACAGAATCTGTGGATAACGCCGTGTATAAACGACACCCTAACCAGGAACCGCCCCAATAAAACAGTAGCATATCACGCATTGCTTACATATTAGGCAATCAACAAACACCAAGGCCGATACCATCAGTTTCCACCAGCCGATAACGGTGATTTGCCCGCCGCTTGCCAACCGCTTCCAGTTGCGCCTTCCCTTGCCAGAAACCTTCCAGCAATTCGGTCTTTGTACCACCCAGTTTCGTATCCAGTGAACCCCAATCCCTGACCATTACCCAATGCCCCAGCAAATCCTTATAGACGGATGCCCGGTAATAACGCCGCTTTTCAGGATGTACCCAGAGTCTGCTTGTATACATGGCTTCATGGTCGTAGCTGTTTTATTAAGTAAGTATGTTAAGTTAGTTTGTTATGTAAGTAAAGTTAATATATAATGGTCGGCAGACAAATCAGGAGCGCCCCACATGAAGCCAGCCACCTACACCAACGAGCAGATCATCGAAGCAGGGATGCAATTGCTGACGGATAAGAAACGGGTCACACCTTTTGCCATCCGCAACATTCTGGGAGGTGGCAATCCAGCCCGAATCAAAACCATCTGGGAAGAAAGCCAGCAAAATGCCCTGGAAGGGCAGGTGGTATCCCACCGGGTGGAATTGCCGACTGAATTTGCCGATGCACTGGATGCCACCAAGGGCAGCCTGGATGAGCTGGCCAAACGTATGTATGGCAGGGCACAGGAAATTGCCGAGTCCCGTGTACGTGAAAGCATTTCAGCCGCCCGCAAGGCCAAGGAAACCGCTGAGGTGGAAGTGGCGGAAGCGATGGACACCGTTGAACAACTGGACAGCGAGAATGCCCGCCTACAGGAAGCGGCGGAACAACTTCAGACGGAACTCAAACGGGTCAATGCCGACAACTCCCGCTTGCAGGAACGGCTGACGACCATGACCGACAAGGCCGAGAAGGCCACATTGGAAGCCAAAGATGAAAAAGCCCGTAACCGCGAACTGGAAAAACAGCTAACCGTCAACGAAACCCAAACCCGGATACTGGAAGGGCAGGTGAGGGAACACCAAACCACCATCAGCACCTTGCAGGACAAGCTGGAGGCCGCCAGCCAGACGCACCAACAGCTTGAGCTGGAAAACACCACCCTGAAAGCCGACCTGAAAAACGCCGAAAGCACCCAACAGGCACTGAATGGGCAACTCATCGCAGCTCAACAACAGCAAGACAGCCTGAGAACCGCACGGGATCAGGCAAGAGCAGGGCAGCAGGAAGTCCAGCAACAGCTTGCCATCCTCCAGACCCGGCTGGAGGATGCAGCCAGCAGAGAAGGGGAACTGAAACAACGGCTGGAGCAAAGCCAGCAGGCTGAAGAACAGGCCAAGGCAACCGCAGCGGAACTGAAAGGCAGGCTGGCAGCCCTGACCCCCGACGGCACGGCGGAAAATAAACCCGCACCCGGGCTTAACCCGGCTACCCTGCCAACCGGGGCAGGGTAGCCGCGCTCCGGGATACCCAAAAGGCTTGCTACTGACGGGAAACTGTCGGGTTGTAAGCGACAAATGAGCCGGTCACAAAGCGGAAACAATGCAACTGCGGGTCGTCAACCGCCTTGCGGTGCTGGTACTGCCGCCTGCCTTCACTGGCGGCATCCATCCAGTAGACCATCAACCCCCTCCATTGGCGCAGTTGCTGGCGGTGCTGGCGCAATGCCTGAAAACTGTCCGGTACATCTGCCCTGACCGTCATGGCCTGTAGGTGCTGGAAGTGTTCCCTTGCCTGCCTTGCCCGTTTCAGGTTTTCCCGGTGTGAATACCGTGTGCAGATTTTAGCTTGGTCTGGATTATCCATGCCCAACCTCCCCCTTATCCACCACCGCAACGATTGACTGCCCACCATCATCATGGTCAAACAGCTCCACCCGGATACCTTGGGCAAAATCAGCCATGACTGGCGCTTGCAACACACCGCCCCGGATTTCCAGCCGGATACCGTTTTGCCGCTGTGCCTGTTCCAGTGCAGCCACCAACCCGTAGGTATTCTTGAACCTGCCAGACAGCCGCGTATTGGGTAGCTGGTTCAGGGCATGGATCACATCATCCATCAGTTCCAGTACATTCATTGTTCACCTCCTTCGGGTTTCAGGAACATCCACCATTCAGATACCGCCAGTTGTTCACCTGTCACCGGGTGACGGTCGGTCAGGTCTGCCGTTGCCTCAAACCCTGCGGGTGGTCGGTAGCCCCGCACATCACCGTTACCATCCCACTTGAAACAGAACTCCCCACCGCCAAGGTGGTGTAGCTTTTCCATGTCTTGCATCGTCTTGTCCTCCTTTAAAAATGCCATGTCACAGCCGCACTGCGGCTTACGCCCTTCGGCGAGAACGGGGGAGGCTGCGTCAATGATGCCAGGCGGGGAGGGGGATCACCCGGCCTGCACAAGGGAACGGCAGTGAGCGCGGAAGGTTGGG
>NZ_JAYMYJ010000060.1:0-8903 GCF_035668035.1 Candidatus Thiothrix phosphatis
CCACCCAGTTTCTGCAAAGCCTCTTTCGCCGGTGCATAATCCTGTGCAGCAGCCTTGCGATACCATTCCAGCGCTTCGGCCTCACTTTTTGCGACCCCATTCCCTTGGGCATACAACTCCCCCAGATTGAACTGGGCGTCAGGATCATCCTGCTCGGCAGCCTGCCGATACCAAGCGGCGGCGGCACCATAATCCTGTTTGACGCCCCTGCCTGCCGCATACTTGGTGGCCAGATTATATTGTGCCACTGCCAGGCCCTGTTCCGCTGCCTTGCGGAACCAGCCCACCGCCGCCGTGTCGTCTTTCAGGAACCCGTTGCCTTCGTCATACAGCACCCCCAGATTGTTTTGGGCTTCAGCACTGCCTTGCCCTGCTGCCTTGCGGTACCACTTGCCCGCCGCTGCATAGTCTTGCTTGACGCCATTCCCCTGCTTGTACAATAGCCCCAGGTTATATTGGGCGGATGCATGCCCCTGTTTCGCTGCCTTGCGGAACCATTCTGCCGCCGTTGAAGCATTTTTTTCCACACCCTCACCATCCAGATACAGCCGCCCCAGGCTATATTGGGAATAGGCATTGCCTTGCTTGGCGGCTTTCTGGTACCAGTCAGCCGCGATTGCCAGATTTTTTTCAACACCTTGCCCGTTGTAATACATGTCACCCAGATTGTCCTGGCTGACCGCCTCCCCTTGCTCTGCCGCCTTCCGATACCACTTCACGGCTTCAGCGGCGTCCTGCACAACACCATCACCCGTTTTATAGAGCGCCCCCAGATTATTCTGGGAATTGGTATCCCCTGCTTCCGCCGCCTTCCGATACCAGATCGCGGCCTCAACAGTGTTTTTTTCCACCCCTTCCCCTTGGGCGTAAGCCAACCCCAACTGGTACTGGGCAGAAACACTCCCCTGTTCTGCCGCTTTGCGCCACCATTCCACCGCCAGGGCATCGTTTTCTGCAATGCCTTCACCTTGCGCATACATATTCCCCAAATTGTGTTGGGCGGCTTCATACCCAGCTTCTGCCGAGCGCCGATACCATTCGACAGCGGCAGCGTCATCTTCCACCACCCCATCACCTTGGTCATACATGAGCCCCAAACTGAACTGGGCGGGCGCATCCCCTTGATCCGATGCCGTCATGTACCAATCCATGGCTTTTTTGACATTTTTCTCAACGCCGTCACCGTTGAGATACAAGCCAGCCAAAAAATACCGGGCGTTCACATCCCCTTGTTCCGCCGCTTTTTGGTACCACTTGGCAGCAACAGCCGTATCCTTTTTAACGCCAGCACCCTGCTCATAGCGGAACCCCAGCAGAAACTGGGCCGAAGCATTCCCCTTGTCGGCAGCCTGCTGGTACAACTTCAGGACTTCGGCATCCTTTCCCGGCACATCAGCGAGCTTCGATGCCAGCTTCAGCATGGCGCCCGTGTCGCCCTTTGCCACCAAAGCCTTCAGCTCTTCCTGGCTGGCATTATCCAGTGTTTCATCAGCCAAGCAGGCCATGGGGAGAAAACACAACGAGGCCAGCAATCCTTGCATTAGCAGCTTTTTCATTTTTACTCCTGTCAAATATATCAATCATCATTGTATGGCCATACGATGCAAAAACATAAAGGGGGTTAAGGGCAAGGAGCGTAAATTCAGGCATGTAAAAATAAAGACAAAAAAGCTAAAAAAAACTTAAAAAATGCTAAAAACAAGTATTGCCCAGAGTACAATCTATGAATTATTTTTATTTATTAATTGCAAGGCTCACCTTATTTTTATTGCTGCTATTAACA
This sequence comes from Candidatus Thiothrix phosphatis, assembly GCF_035668035.1. Taxonomy (NCBI): domain Bacteria; kingdom Pseudomonadati; phylum Pseudomonadota; class Gammaproteobacteria; order Thiotrichales; family Thiotrichaceae; genus Thiothrix; species Candidatus Thiothrix phosphatis. The sequence continues at coordinate 1,784 of NZ_JAYMYJ010000060.1, forward strand.
GGCTCCATGCGGGCAATGGCGGATACCCCCAGCGATGCACACGCCCAAACCATCACCCACATTACCCAAACCATTGGGCAAGGGTTTGCTGAACTGAATAAAGGCCAATATGAGCAAGCCACCACCACCGCAACCGCAGCCGGACAAACCGCCCAGCAAGCGCTAGCCGCCTTGCCCACCGCCCCGGATGACCCTGCCCAGGCAAAAATGCGGGCAGAACTGAATTTAGGGCAGGCGCTGGCTTACCAATTACAAGGTCAAATTGACTGGCGGCAAGGGCTGGCACTGCAATTCCAGAGTGAACATGCCAAGGCAGAACCTTTACTCAGGCACGGGCTGGAACTGGCGCAAAAAAGCTTGGCGTTGACGCAGGACAATGCCGCCCAGGCGGGCATCAAGGTTGGCAAGGCCCCCTTCCTGGTGAGTGGGCAAATGCTGGCGTTGGCTGCATCCTACCAACTTCAGGGAAGGCATAACGAAGCCTCCGTATTGCTCGAACAATGCCGCCAACTGTTGGGAACCATGCCTGGGCAATTGGAGGACACATGGGCATCCCTGACCAGTCTTGCCGATTTATACCGGAAGCAAGGCAATCCAGCACAAGCCGAAACCCTGTTGAAAAGCATCATTGATGGCGGGCTGCCACCCGCACACCCCGGCATTGCCACTGCCCTCACCTACCTGGGGCAACTCTACCAGTCGGAAGGGAAATACCAAGAAGCCGAGCAGTGCTACCAACAAAGCATTGAAAAATCGCCAGACAAAGCGCGTGCCGCCCTGCCGCTGGCCTCGCTGTACGAGGCGCAAGCCCATTACGACAAGGCGGAACCCTTGCTCACGGCGGCGCTCGCAGAAATGACCCAACCGCCTGCGCAAGACAGCACGCAAACCGAACAGCAACTTGATGCCACCGTGCTGGCAGGCATCCTCGACATGCAGGGCAGGGTCAACACCGCACTGGGCAATTACAGCGCCGCCCGCACCAGCTTCCAGCAAAACCTCGCCAACAACCTGCTGGCCCCCGCCAGCCCCGGCAGCAAAGCCAACGGCCTGGCCGGGCTGGCCAAGGTTGACGGGCTGCAAAAAGACATTCCCGCCGCCCTGCACCTGATCCAGCAAGCCTGGGAAGAGTATGCGGCACACCCTGGCGCTGACCGCGAACAAGCCAGCGGCCAGCGGCAACTGGCCCGCCTGCACTTGTGGCTGCTCCAGCGCGGGCTGGCATGGCAACAGGCCAACGCCGACACCGCGTTGCCGGAAGCCTTCATCGCCATGCAACAAGCCCACGGCGACGAACGCACCGCAGCACTCCGGCAGACAGCCCTGCGCCTGACGGCCAACGCCCCCGAGATACGGGATGCACTGCAACACCTGTGGCAACAGCAAAACCACCTGCAACGGCTCGACACACAGTATGCCGAATCCCTGGCTGACACAGCTTCATCCCGCCATACAACGCTGGACGACCTGCAACAAGCCATGCAGCAGACCAGCCAAACCATCCGGCAACTGGACCAGGAGCTGCAAACCCGCTTCCCTGCCTATGCCAGTTTGCTGAACCCCACACCCTTGACGCTAGCCAAAGCCCAATCCCTGCTGCAAGCCGATGAAGCCCTGCTGACCTGGGTATTGGGTGAGGGCAACAATAACGACCATTCCTGGCTGCTGGTGCTACGCCCTGACAAACCACCCAAACTGTATGCACTGGATGTCAACCCGTCCGTCTTGCAAGCCAGCCTGAATGACCCTGCCAGCGGTTTGCTGGGCGCGATGGGCAACCCGCAGCAGCCTTTCAACCTCAACACTGCCCATGCCCTGTACCAGCGGTTGCTGGCTCCGGCAGCAGATGACCTCGTGGGTGTGAAACATATCCTGGCAGTGCCGGATGGGGTGCTGCTCAACCTGCCCTTGCACCTGCTGGTCAAATCCAAACCGGAAGCCAGCCCACCCAACCAGCACGGTGATTATGCACATGCCGACTGGCTGGCCCGCCATTACGCCATTTCCTACCTGCCATCAGTCCATGCGCTGGCTGACTTGCGCACCCACCCTGCACCTGTTCAGGATGACGCTGCCCAACCCTTCATGGGCTTTGGCAACCCGGTGTTAACCGGCAGCAACGCTGACTTGCCCGACCTGTTCCAGCAATTGGGCAACCACCTGCAACACGGCAGTGACGGGCTGGACTTCCTCCGCACCACCTCCCTGCTGGCACAATACCTCCAGCCGTTGCCGGATACGGCCACCGAACTGGCCAAGATTGCCAGCCTGCTGCACAGCGAGCCTGACAAAACGTTGTTCCTGGGCAAAGACGCCAATGAAACCCACCTCAAGCAACTGAGCCAGTCCGGCCAGTTACGCCATGGCCGCATCCTCAGTTTTGCCACCCATGCGTTGTTGCCACCAACCAATCAGGGCAACCCCCTGCTTGAGCGGCTGGAACCCGGCCTTGTCCTGACCCCACCAGCGCAGGGTTCTGCCAATGACGATGGCTATTTGACTGCCAGTGAAATTAGTGGGCTGGAACTGAATGCCGACTGGGTGCTACTGTCAGCCTGCAATACCGGCACACTGACGCCACAGGACACTGCCAACGGATTATCCGCCCTCTCCAAAGCCTTTTTTGCCGCCGGGGCGCACAGTGTGCTGGCGTCGCACTGGGCAGTCGATTCCAAGGCAACCACCCAGCTCATGACACAACTGTTTGCGGCATTGCAGCAGGAACCGCACCCACGCAAGGCAGAAGCCCTGCGCCGCGCCATGCTGGAGGCGCTGGCGACACCGGCAGAGTGCGGCTTGCTCTGCTGGCTGGGTTGGCAAGATGCGCCGCAACCGGCACACCCCGCCTATTGGGCCGCCTTTACGATGTATGGTGAATGATGAAAAAACCTTGTTTATTCCTGCCAACAAGTATCCTGTTGGCATTGTCCTCCCCTGTCACCCAGGCGGAAACCCCAACCGGCCTGGAGGTGGACGTATACGCCAACACCAAGCCCAAAGCCCCCAAAATCTCCGGCTACGGGCGCCCTGCTGAACAGATTGCGCAATCCACCGCCCACATCAAGGGCAAGGATGCCGCCAAAACTGGCAGTGACCGGCTGGAAGATTTCGCCGACTACGTGCCGGGCGTGCAAACCGGGTCGGGCAGCGGGATCGGCGGCGTCATCAACATCCGTGGTTTCCGCACCGCACAGGCCACCCTGGATGGCTTGCCGGATGTGCAGGGCTTTTACCTGCGTGACCCTGCCACGCTGGAGAGCGTGGATATTGTCAAAGGCCGTGATTCCAGCCTGTCAGGCTTCGGCACGCCCGGTGGCACATTTGGCTATACCAGCAAAAAGCCGTCCTTCACCCCCAGCCGCACTTTCAGCCTGTTGATGGGCTCACCCTCACAGGTGCGCGGCCTGCTGGATGTCACCGGGGCATTGCGCAACCCGGATTGGGCAGGGCGCTTGTTGGTCAGTGGGCAGCGGGCCGAAACCGGCTATCCCAACGTTGGCGATGACCGTTATTCCATCCTGCCTTCACTGCGCTGGAACGGTGACAACCAGACCCTGCTGTTGAGCCTGGAGCACGGCTGGCAAAACCGTGAAGACCGCAACCTCACCATTTTCCACAACCATGCACCCATTTATAACGTCCCTTATGTTGACCCGCGCTCGACGGCTGACCGCCGCATGACGCGGGTGGCGGTTGATTACAGCCGCCAGCTCAATGAGCAGTGGGAAGCCAGCCTGCAAGCCAGCCATATCAGCGCCGCCCGCAAGGAAACCCATATCGGCATCGGCATTCCCAGCGACGACAACCCCGATGAATGGTATGACTATTACAGAAAAACACGTATGGACTTGGATCAGACCGCCCTGCGTGCGGAACTCAGCCATCAGCGGCACAGCGGGCGGCTGGAACAGCAAACGCGCCTGGGTTTCTTCGCCCAACAGCTTGAGTACTCGTTCCAGTCAGCCGCCATCGTTGGTGAAGCCACCCTCAATGTTTACCAGCCGGTGTTCGGCTACCCACTGCCGGATGACAGTTTGTTGCGCAAAACCGAACTGACCTCCACCGAGCCGGAACGGGCCTGGTACTTGCAGCACCACACCCTGCTCAATGACAAACTGGGCATCAGTGCCGGAATCCGCCGCAGCCATGCCACCATTGATGCCGCCATCCCCGGCTTTGCCGCCCGCAACCTGGATGCCTACGACACCAGCGCCTCCGCTGGCCTGTCATGGAAACTGACCCCACACTGGCAGTGGTTTGCCAGCCACAATGAATCCTTCCAGCCCAACAGCGGCTGGGACAAAAACCACAACCTGTTTGCCCCCGAACAAAGCACCCAGCACGAAACCGGCCTCCGCTACACCCGTGACACGCCCAATGGCAAACCGCTCAAGGCCAGCCTCAGTGTTTTCAACATCAAGCAAAAGAATGTCACCACCCCTGATCCGCTAGACCCCAACTACAGCGTCCTGACGGGTGCCCAGCAAGCCAAGGGCATGGAAGCCAACCTGGAGCAACCCCTAACCCCCAAATTGCACCTGACTGCCGGTTACAGTTACCTCAATGCCCGCATCACCAGCAGCAACGATGGGCTGGCAGGCAACCACCTTGCCAACGTGCCAAGCCATAGCAGTTCCCTGCGGCTGGCCTACACGCCGCAAGCGGATACTGAGCTGGCATTAGGTGTGGTGCGCATTGGCAAGCGCCCCGGCAACAGCAGCAATAGTTTTGAGGTGGACGGCTACACCCGGCTGGATGCCTCTGCCCAATGGAAGCTGGACAAGCGCACCACCCTAAAGGCGGGTGTCGAGAACCTGCTGGACAAGGATTACATTGCCGCCTCGTCAGACATCCATGCGCTGGTGCAGGGGCGCAAGCGCACCCTGACCCTGGGGTTGGAAGTGGCATTTTGAAAGCCTGCCGGGAAGGTTCAGTGGGCAGGGTTCAGCCATGGTTTGAGTAGCGGGTAAGCCAGATCAAAACGGCCATAGACATCCTTCCCGGTAGGGTTGCTGCATGAAACATCGCCCTGGGACAACACACCTTTCAGGTAATGCACACCATCCTTGACAGCCCATAAGCCTGAACCGCTGCTGCCGTGTTCGGTCACCCCGTATGTCCACTGCACAACCGCCATCCGCCCTTCACTGACAGCAACCGGGTTGCCATCCTGCACCTCGGCATGGCCCAAAAAGTACCCTGCCGAAAACAGTTTTGGGGAAATCCCGCCATTAATCCCGTCATGATGGATGCCTGCGACCGCTTCCTGGTAATTGAGTGGTGTCGCCGACCAGCCCGCGTAGGTGGTGTCGGATGGTGGATTGGCCAGCAACTGCACCAAGGTGATGTCCAGCCCCCCATCCGTCGCCAGCAACTTGCTGCCGCCCGCCGTCCATAGCATCCACTGGGCAGCGTCATTGCTGCCACAAGCAGAACCGGCATACCGCCAGAAAAACTCCATGCTGGCGGCATCCTGCGGATTGTCAATGCAGTGGTTGGCTGTCAGGAAATAAGGTATCCCGTCATTGGCGGTGTTGTTCACCACCGTACCCGAACACCGATAAGTGGAACCGTCCACTTTGGTGAACTGATAACCACCGACAGCGGCCCCCGTGCGTTGCCATGCTGGGGTTGCACAAGCCAAACCAATGTAGCAGGCAGCATCATTCGACTCCAGCACCCCCGCTTGTTTCTGCCCGCTAGCCGCATCCATTGCCACATGCGAAAGCTGCGGGATGCCCAACTTGAGGTCTGCCGGTTGCACACCATCAGGCAGGAACACTTCCATCCTCAGCGTGTCGCCTGCCACGGAAGGCGACCAGAACAGGGTATTGCCACTGGCGTCTTTAGGCTGCGCCGCCAATTCAGTGCGGGTGAAAGGGCCGTAAACAGTCTTCGGGTCTGCCGGGGCATAAAACTGCAATTCAACGCCGTCAGGCAAGTTGCCCACTTGCAATTTTACCCGTACCCGTTGTGCACCGCTGGATGTCAGGCCAAGGTAGGCAACCTGCCCCCCCTCCACCGCGACCCAGTGCCAGGTGTCGGGCTGGCCGAAGGAATCTGGCACATTACGCCCAACCCCTATCCGCAAGCCTTTGTCATGGCTGCCGTCCGGTTGTTGCAGGCGGGCGAGCTCCTGGGTGCTTAATGGTGGCAACACCACATCCCCTCCCTGGCTGGATGCCCCGCGTGCAGCACGCACGGGAAGGCTGGCAGGGTCCAGATGCAATTTGGCGGGTGCGGCTTCCTGCGCAGCAGCAGGGTCATGGAAAACCCGCCCCTCCACTTTCACGGCCTCTTCGGCGCTGGCTGGGGCAGCCAACAATAGTGAAAGGGCGGCAAGGCTAATGGCAGTGGTAAAGCGTTTCATGTTTGATCTCCCGAATGGATGGACAATGACTTAAGGTCAACCGTGAGGTTTCATTCCGTCATACGTCATCCGCTCACAAATGGGGTTAAATCAGCGTTTGATGGCGCGGATAGCTGCGGTGCGTTCTTCCAGTGGCTTGGCCAAGGCTGCCCGGTCGGTCTTGTTGTAGAGTTCCGCCAGGTTTTTAAGGCTTCTGGCGACATTCGGGTGGTCTGCCCCCAGTGTCTTTTCACAAATCGCCAGTGAACGCTTATACAGCGGTTCCGCTTGCGCGTACTGGCCTTGGGCAGAATACAGTGCCGCAAGATTGTTCAGGCTGGCGGCGACATCAGGATGGTTTTCCCCCAGTGCCTTTTCCTGTATCGCCAGCGCATGTTTGTACAGCGGCTCCGCCAGTGCGTATTGACCTTGCACACGGTACAGCTCCGCAAAGTTGTTCAGAACCGTGGCGACATCCGGGTGGTTTGTCCCTAGTGCCTTTTCCAAAATCGCCAGCGAGCGTTTGTATAGCGGTTCCGCCTGCGCATACCGCCCTTGGGTACGGTACAACTCCGCAAGGTTGCCCAGAGCCGTGGCGACCTCAGGGTGGTTTCCCCCCAGTACCTTTTCCCCAATTGCCAGCGAGCGTTTGTATAGCGGTTCCGCTTGAGCGTACTGACCTTGCTCACGGTACAGCTCCGCAAAGTTGTTCAGAACCGTGGCGACCTCAGGGTGGTTTCCCCCCAGTACCTTTTCCCCAATTGCCAGCGA
>NZ_JAYMYJ010000060.1:9003-15628 GCF_035668035.1 Candidatus Thiothrix phosphatis
CCGTGGCGACCTCAGGGTGGTTTCCCCCCAGTACCTTTTCCCCAATTGCCAGCGAGCGTTTGTATAGCGGTTCCGCCTGCGCATATTGCCCTTGGGCACGGTACAACTCCGCAAGGTTGTTCAGGCTTGTGGCGACATCAGGGTGGTTTTCCCCCAGTGCTTTTTCCAAAATCGCCAGCGAGCGTTTGTATAGCGGTTCCGCCTGCGCATATTGCCCTTGGGCACGGTACAACTCCGCAAGGTTGTTCAGGCTTGTGGCGACATCAGGATGATCCGCATCGCTGTTTTTTTCGATAAGTGCCAGTGCTTGTTTTGCCACGATGACCCCATCGGCATAATGACCCGTATTAAGCAGTTCCACACTTTGGTTATTAAGCTGCTCCCATTCTGCATGGGTGTCGGCTGCTGCAAAAACAGGGGATGTTCCCAGTAACAACAGCAACACCAGTGCCGCCCGTCGGTTGCTGTGTTTTTTCATATTCATATTGCCACTCCTAAATATTGGGTTACCCATCGTTCAGTTCACTCCGTTCTTCTGGAGTGTATACGTCAGCAGGATAAAAACAGGGTTAAGGGTCAAGTCCCCACAGGCCATCTCCTTGGTTAACAGGGCTGTCCTTACCAAAAACTGACAGATCAGTTTTATACGTCTTTTGGCTCTCGCCAATCACTGCCATTGACAATATCCCAGTGGCTTACAAAAGATTGGCCTGACTCTTGGCAAGCATGGCCATACCGCTGTGATTCCCTGCCCAATATCTCCAGAAACAACGGATCATCCATCAAAAACAGCATTTGCAATACCGGTTCTTCAACACCAAAAATAACAATCGCCTCTCCGTGCGAAAGCAGGCTAACATAATCAAATGTATCAACCGAAATGAAAGCAGGTATCCCAAATTGATCCGCCTGTTTAAGTAACAGAAATACATTTTTACCAGCCCAATGACTCTCACAAAGGGCAATGTAACCCTCATCCAGTATTGCATTGCCAGTTAACTTATATCCAGCAGGCAGTATTGTTCTTCCCCACCAAGAATGGGATTTTTCTTGATAACTGTAACAAACCACACACAATCCACGTTGTTTCATATACCTCTCAAATGCTGCTGAAATAATGAAGGCCCACTCCTCATCAATTGAATGGACATCGCCACCGCTATCCGCTGAATAGTAATCACCAACATTGCTTTCACTTTTGCAGAGGCCGTCATACAGAGGCCAAACTCTTAGCCACGGAAAATAAACGCCATCGTTGGAGGAATCATTCTTATCAGACTTCACAGAGTCTTTTTCCCAAAAAATGACCTTATCCATTATTTTCACACCTCAATCATGAAAAAAACCTTTGGCAACCCATTCTGCATCGGCGGATGGGTTGCCAACAGGACATCGACATTTAGGCACACGCTTCCGCACCAAAATCAGGCTGTGTGCCGTCATTCCCGTGCCTAACGCTAATCCAAACCCGACTCCCGGCAGGCTTCATTCACTGCAAGCCTACTGTCGCAGACTTTAAATGTCCAATCCTGGAATATCCAGACTCTTACGGCCTCACCAGCCGACCATCCCCTTAATGCCGCCTCATCACGTAATTGTGGCCTGAGATCATTAAAGGGATGAAAAATCTGGGTGGCCATATATTTTCCATCCTTGTCACCAATCACCTGTACTTTGCCTAGCTCTGTAGGTGTAAGCGCAATATTTTCATTAATAACCTGCTTGAGCTGTTCAACCGGATCCAAGGCTTGTGAATTATCCAGGTCATAATGCAAGTCAAGCTTGATATTTTGCGCATACTTGAACAGGAAAAAGGAAAAACTTCGCTGAGGTTCAAGATAAACCCGGAAGCTATGCCCATTTATTTCTCCAGAAGATTTTTCTGCATGGGCAACATCCGTCAAGGTGGCAGGCTTGTTACGTTCTGCTGTCACTGTGACCGGCGTTGGCGGATCTCCAAGCCATGCGTTTACCGCACCTTTTTCCACACTGACCACCATATCCACCTTCACTGCACTAACACTGTCAGGCAATGAAAATTCAATGTATTGGGAATCTCCTCCACCTCTCATGGATTCAACAGTCGTTACGCAGGAAACTCTTCCTTCTTTTGACGTATGGCAATCGGTAGATGAATGCATTGATCTAGCACAAGCTGAAACACCCAACATCAGAAAGATTAAAAAAATAGGATGTATTGATTTGCACATGGCGCTCAAACCTCCAAACAAGAACAAGCAATAGTGAATTTATGATAGGCCATCACGAATGGCAGGCAAACAAAGTTTTAAAGCCATATTATTGCTTCAACATCTTTAAAGCCAAGTCCAAGTTTTCCTGAACAACATTGGTGTCTGGATGGTTATCGCCCAATTTCGCCACGTAAATTACAATAGCCCGCTTCAGATAATCCACTGCCTTTACATAATCCTGCATATCGTAATATGACATCCCCAGATTATTTAGCGTATTTCCTGTATCAAGGGCATCCTTGCCCAAGGTCTTTTCACAAATTTCCAATGAACGCTCCAGCAGGGGTATTGCTTTGTCAAAGTCCTTTTGCGCATTATAAACCAACGCCAAATTATTAAGCACTGTTGCCACTCCAGGATGGTCTTTTCCCAACGTATTTTCGCGGATGGCCAATGCACGCTTATACAAAGGCAAGGCATTGGCGTACTCGTGTTGACTGCTATAGAAAAATGCCAACTCATTCATTGCTTTGGCAGCCTCAACACTGTCATCACCCCAAACCTTTTCCTTAAGCTCCAGTGCACGCTTATACAGAGGCAACGCTTCCGCATATTCGCCTTTTGCCAGATAAGCTCTTGCCCGCTCAATGAGTATATCTGCAACAACAGGTGTTCCTTCACCGAGCATTTTTTCAAGTGTGGCTGAATCAAGATTATCCATATTTATCACTTCAACGCTCCCTGCACCCGCACCAGCATCCTGGGCAAGAACAACAGGTGCCGTGAATAAAAGCGGAATAACAAAATAAATTTTCATAAACTTAACACGCATTTTACTGCCTCCATTCTTTCGTCTATGCACGGTTATACGTTCTGGAAAAGATAATGGGGTTAAATGCACCCATCTGGACATGAGCCATTTTTTGATAGTGCCCAACGCCAACCATCTGACCCTATCCAACGGGCAACGCTTCCGGAAGCCCCATTCCCCGCGCCCCGAACGAACCCTATAATGGGCAGAAAACCAGTAACGGGAGAATAACAATGCCAAGCGAAGCCATCTTTGCCGCTAGTCCCTACATTAAACGCCAGTTCGAACGCCACCCCGACTGGCAGGCGTTTTGCGCAACCAGCCAGCCTTATGCGGCAGGCGAGCTCTGCCAGAAAGTCGCCGCCGAAATCCGCGACATTCCCGACCACAACACCTTGCTGCGCGTGGTGCGGCAAATCCGCCACCGGGAAACCGTGCGCATCGCCTGGCGCGACCTGTCCGGCATGGCGGATACGGCTGAAACGCTTGTTGACGCTTCCGACCTTGCTGACGCGCTGACGGACGCCGCGCTCAATTGGTGCCACGCCGAGTTGGCCGCCCGGCATGGCGAGCCGCGTGACAGCGGGGGCGAAGCGCAGCAGATGGTCATTCTTGGCATGGGCAAGCTGGGCGGGCGCGAGTTGAACTTTTCCTCCGACATCGACCTGATTTTCGCTTTTCCGGAAAACGGTGACACGGACGGCAAGCGCCCGCTCGACAACCAGGGCTTTTTCGTGCGCCTGGGGCAGCGGCTGATCGGCGTGCTGGGGCAGACCACCGCTGACGGTTTCGCCTACCGCGTCGACATGCGCCTGCGGCCTTTCGGCGAAGCGGGCGCACTGGCGCTTTCGTTCGATGCGATGGAGCATTACTACGAAACCCACGGGCGCGAATGGGAGCGCTACGCCCTGATCAAGGCGCGGGTGATGGCGGGCGACCGGCGGCAGGGCGCGGAACTGTTGGAACGCCTGCGCCCGTTCGTTTACCGCCGCTACCTGGATTATGGCGCGGTCGAACAGTTGCGCGACATGAAGGCCATGATCAACCGTGAAGCCGAGCGCCGTGGCAAATATCAGGATGTGAAGCTCGGCAGCGGCGGCATCCGTGAGGTCGAGTTCACCGCCCAGGTGTTCCAATTGATGCGCGGCGGCCGCATCCCGGAGTTGCGTGAACGCAACCTGCTGAAAACGCTGGATGTCCTGCTGGAGCAGCGGTTGTTGTCGGCAACCGGCCACAGCGTATTGCGCAGCGCCTACCTGTTCCTGCGCCGCACCGAGAACCGCCTGCAAATGTGGAATGACGAGCAGACGCATTCCCTGCCCGACAGGCCGGAACAGCAGCTTGCCCTTGCCGCCAGCATGGGGTTTGGCGACTGGACAAGCTTCCGCACCGAGCTTAACCGCCATCAGCAGGCGGTCGCGGGCGTTTTCCAACACATTTTCGCCCTGGAGCAGCAGAACCGGCAGCCGTTGCCGGAACATCCCGCCATTCAGGCGCTGGTCAACAGCCGTTTGTACAACACCCTGACCGACACCGGGCGCAACCGCCTCGACCGCTTGTTGCCAGCGCTGCTGGACGCTTGCCAGGCCCGGGCTGACCCCGAACAGGCGCTGGAGCGCTGCCTGCGCATCATCCAGAAAATTGCGCCACGTTCCGGCTACATCGCCATGCTGGCCGACAACCCCAATGCGTTGGAGCAATTCGTGCGGCTGGTCAGCGCCAGTTTGTGGATCACCAGCCAGTTGACCCAGCACCCGATCTTGCTCGACCAGTTGCTCGATTCCCGCCAGCTTTACACGCCGCTCAACCGTGAGGCGTTGGGTGTCGAATTGCGGCAGGAACTGGAGCGCATTGACGAAGGCGACACCGAACAGGTGATGGAGCGCCTGCGCCAGTTCAAGCAGGCGCAGGTGTTGCGGACGGCGGCGGCGGACATCACCGGCGTGCTGCCGCTGATGAAGGTTTCCGACCAGTTGACCTGGATCGCCGAAGCGGTGCTGGAAGAAAGCCAGCGCCATGTGTGGGGAACCATGACGGCGCAAACCGGCGCGCCCACCTATCAGGAGGAGGATGGCTCCACCCATGAGGCCGGTTTTGCCATTATCGGCTATGGCAAGCTGGGCGGGCTGGAGCTTGGCTACGGTTCCGACCTCGACATCATTTTCCTGCACGACAGCCATGGGCGGGCGCAGCAGACCAATGGTGGCAAGACATTGGAAAACCTGGTGTTTTATGCCCGATTTGCACAAAAGATCATCCATACGCTGACAACCTTCACGCCTGCGGGGCGCTTGTACGAAACCGACATGCGGTTGCGGCCCAGTGGCTCCTCCGGGCTGCTGGTCAGCAGTTTGGAGGCGTTCCGCCGGTATCAGGAGGAAAAGGCCTGGGCGTGGGAGCATCAGGCCCTGCTGCGCGCCCGCGCCATTACCGGCCCGGCAAGTTTGCGCGCGGCATTTGACCAAATTCGCCGCGACATCCTCTGCCGCCCGCGTGACAGGGATGCATTGCGCCAGGAGGTGGCGGCCATGCGCCAGAAAATGTGGGAAAGCCAGGGCAGCAAGAATCCCACTGTTTTCAACCTGAAAAAAGACCCGGGAGGCATCACCGACATTGAATTCATGGTGCAATACCTGATCCTCGCCCATGCCCAGGAATATCCGGAGCTGGTGCGCTGGAGCGACAATGTTCGCCAGTTGGAATCCTTGCGGGAGGCTGGACTCCTGGCAGTGGGGAAGGCGGAAGCGCTGGCGGATATTTACCGTACCTTGCGCGACCGGATTCACGCCTTGTCCTTGCAGGAGGAGCAGGCGGTGGTACCGGCGGAACAATTCGCCCCTGAACGTGAATACGTGCGGGAGGCATGGGCGGCGCTGATAAATGCAGGCAGGCAATAGCCGCCGTTTGTCCACCTGCTTATTATCGCTAGGGTAATTTTGCGTAGAATCAGAAGCGTATCAACCAGACCCAATGAATAAATTATGCGTACCGGTTTGCTGTTTCTGCTTCTCGTCTTCGGTTTGTCCTGCTTTTCAGCCCAGGCGGAAATCTATCGCTGGGTGGATGCGCAGGGCAATGTCATGTACGGCGACAATCCCCCCAAGAAGGAAGCCGCCAAGCCGGTGGCCCTGCCATTGCTGACGGTGGCGGACAGCTTCGCGCCCAAACAACAGGCGCAGCAAGAGGAAACACCCAAACCAGGGCAGGATGAAAGCGAAGCCTATTCCGATTTCAAGATCACTTCGCCTACTGCTGAGGACGCCATCCGCAGCAATGATGGTGCGGTTGCCGTCAGCCTGTCGCTGAAACCAAAATTGAAGGCGGGCGATGGCATTGTGCTGTACCTGGATTCCAAACAGGTGGCTGCTGGCGAGTCGCTGTCTTTCAATCTGACCGAGGTGGAGCGCGGTGAACACAGCGTGTTCGCTGTCCTCAACGACGCCAAAGGCAACATTATCCAAAATACCGAACCAGTAAAATTCAGCGTGCTGCGCCATTCTGTCTTGAACAATCCATAGCACCCGCTTATGATTTAAGCTTCAACGCCGGTGTAGCTCAGTTGGTAGAGCACGTCATTCGTAATGATGGGGTCGGGAGTTCGATTCTCTTCACCGGCATACTT
>NZ_JAYMYJ010000061.1:0-2827 GCF_035668035.1 Candidatus Thiothrix phosphatis
ACCGCCAGGAAGAACACCCCGATGGCGAACTGGCCGGACATGGCCAGCGCCCCGGCACCGAAGTATTGGAAATAGCGGCAGAACTGGAAGGTGAGGAAGGCGACCGCCGCCGCCGCCATCGATCTGGCGGCGAAGACAAACACCTTTTGCCAGTCGATGCGGGAAAGGTAGGTAGCTGCTGCGGACATAAGCCCGCCGATGTCCGCCAGTTCCCCTGGTGCAGGGGGCTGGTTAGTATTTGGCACCGGGTTTGCACCAATTTCCGCGCCGTTAGTAGTTGCTTTCATATCAATTGGTTGCAGGTCATTCATGGCTGCACCTCCTGGCTATCCAACCATCTGCGGGCCACGCGGTAAGTGCCGGTGTTGCAACCAAATCCGCCCGCCTGCATGACTTCCAGCAATTTGCGGATGGTTTCGCGGGCAGAGCCCAGCTCCACCAGCAGTTGGTTACGCTCTGCCCGAAGCCCATCAATACGCTGGTTCAGGGCTTGTTCGTATCCGTTCATGGCTTGCCCCCCAGCTCTTTGTTTTCTCGGATCATGCGGTGCGCATTGGCGTTGATGGCTGCGTATTGCAGGGCAGACGCAAGGCGTTCGGCCTGATCCACGGTCATGATTGCCAGCGCCTTGTCTGACTGGCAGAACCCGATGCTGAGGGTCACAAGTTCGCCGGTTGCCATGGCCTGGACTTTCGCGCCATCGCTGTAGGTTTCACCCAATGGGGGAACGTCTGCGCGGATTACAGGGATAGTGCTGTTCATGATTGCACCTCCGCCAGTTGGGAGGCGAGGGAAGCGGCAGCGCGTTTGGCCGTGACGTGCGCCCATGCCTCCAGGTCGTCAGCACGGGTTTGCAGCCTGCCAAGCTCAGAGTCCAGCAAGTTCAACAGGCGGATGATGCCAGATAACTGGTCGGCTGCTGGCGAGTTGTCGTGCTGCCGTTGGATGGCGTCCAGCAATGACTGGACTTCCACGACTTGCAGGCGGATGGTATCGAAACTGCCTGAGAGTTCACCACGGGTAAAGGTTGCAGACTGATTCATTCCGCACCCGCCTTACCGGCAGTGCCGGTGGTGTCGAGTTCAGCCAGGGTGGCGTATTTGCGCACGCTCTCCCTGTGGATACCCAACAGGCGGGAAATCTCGGAAAGGTTGCCGCCGCATTCGATGAAAAAGGCGGGGAGAATGGCTTTGTGGAAGGCTTCCAGCAGTTCTGCGTAGGCGTTGCCTTTGCCGGTGGTGGCGCGTGTTTGCTTGGCTTGAACGATGGCGTCCAGGAGGGTGGAAGCGGGGAGTAAGCAGCGTGTGCTTGGGGTGGCGGTTAAGCCCTTGTCGCCGGTTGCAGGCGCAACTTGGGCGTGCATGTTCGCGGTTTGCATCGCGTTTTCCTCATCGATTTGTTTGAAGTTGTGGCAGTTATAAGACTGCCGGGAGCCTTCAAGCGTCTCGATGGAAACGCTGCAAGTATTGCCGCTGCGCGGTGTTGTATTCCTTGCTACTCCCGACAATTTGGTACAATCGCCGGGCATTGTAGCGGGCACAAAAAAACCGCTCATTGCAGGCGGTTGTGTATCTTCTACATTGCCGCCACCGATTTGCTTGAAGTCGTGCCGGGTGTTGCTACCCGGTACATTTTCTAGCGTAGCGCCTTGCGTTTTTTTCGTCAAGTGCGGGTTGTCGGTTTTTTCGGAATTGCAAAAGCCTGCCTTTTCCCTATACTTAGCACAAGCCAATTCTGGCGATTCGTTAACATTGAATCCTCTCAAGCCGCTACACGCACAAGCGGCTTTTTTTATGTCTGCCATTTTCAATTCCTTTAGGCAATAGTTGCCCGTCAACAGCTATTGATTTGCTGAAAACAAAAGATTTGGACAATATAAAGTTCTGCCGGAATATTGGATTATTCAGCAAGCGCTATATTGTTCTATTTGGGGTAAATAGCTAAAGGCTTAACTATAAGGCATGGCAATGAATCCTCTTTAAAATCATAAAACTAGGATTCGCTAAAAATAACAATATTAAATAGTGTTCATTGTTATTCAGTATTGTTCAGATTTGGCTTGTTAACGGTGTTTTCGCTGTGTACACTGTTTGCAATGTTTACGTTGCAAACACTTATCCATATAAGCAAACCATAAAAACAAAACTGACGAATCCTTTTGACGCACAAGCTTATTAACTTAAAACATTTCTGTTTTGTTGGTCAACAAAACAGCTAAAGATTTATATCCAGAATCTTTTCCTTGAATGGCCTTGTCTAACTGAAAACCGCGCTCCTCCGGTTCATCCGTTGCATGACCGCCTGCGGGATGTTGCGGAAATGCTGGCTGGCGTATTCCCAGCTTTCGGCCTGCATGTCCGCCGCTCCGCCCTTGCCCGTCAAGGTGGCGGCGGTCACGGCATCCACCAGCCCCGCCGCTTTTGCCTCGCTTGCGGTGTACCACGTTTCGGCTTTCAGCAGTGCCATTACATCTTGTTCGGATTTGCCCAGCCTGCGCATGTATTCGGGGATCACCGCCTGCTCGTGCTTTTGCAGCACCTGGGAGGCGTGCGCCATGTCTTCCGCATCACCCCACACGCCGCCTTGCGCCCGGTGGATCATGACCAGGCTGTTTTCCGCCGCCTCCACCACATCGCCCGCCAACATGATCACGCTGCCCATGCTCAGGGCGTAGCCCATCACCTTGACGGTAACGTGCGCCTTGTGCTGTTTCAGGGTGTTGTAGATCGGCAGGCCATCGTAAAAGCTGCCGCCGACGGTATTGAGGTAAACGGTGATGGTTTCCACGTCGCCAGCGCCTTGCAGGTCGGCAAGGAATTGCTGGGCG
>NZ_JAYMYJ010000062.1:0-2824 GCF_035668035.1 Candidatus Thiothrix phosphatis
GCGGTGGTTCCGGTTGATATTGACAGCAAAACGGTGGGGACGCCTGTCCCGGTGGGCAACCCGGGGTGCTCTGCGGCGAGCGATGTCCGCCCTTGGGCGGTCAAGGTGCAAAACGGCGAAGTGTATGCTGGCGTGGTGTGTTCCGAGGAAAGCGTTGGCTCCATCACTGCAAAATTCAAGGCTTATGTGATGAAGTTGAGCGGTGGCAGTTTCACGACGGTCGCCAGCATGCCGCTCAATTACGAAAAGGATTTGTCGATCATGGGCACCTACACCAACAAGCTGGCGTGCGGCGCTTATCATGGATGGTTCCCGTGGGTTTCCAACACCAGCGCTTTTTCCGGCTATGCGGGCTGCCGCCCTGACCAGCCGAAGCTGACGTCCCATCCGCAACCGATCCTGAGCGATATTGAGTTTGATGTGGATGGCTCCATCATCCTGGGTTTCCTTGACCGTTTCGCCCTGCAAAGCGGAGGGGAAAACTACGCGCCCGGCACCAGCAGCACCGCCACTTACGCCGGGGTTGCAGGCGGCGACATCCGCCGTATCTGCAATGTCAATGGCGGCTATGTGGCGGAGGGCGGCACGGGCTGCGCCTTCAATGGCGGGCAGGATTACAGTAAAAAGAATGAATTCTATGTGGGCGACAACATCCTTTACAGTTGGCAGGGGACTTCGGCGGCGGAGCCAGCACACTCGGAAACCGCGTTGGGCGGGCTGGCACTGCGGGCTGGCAGTGGTGCCGTGCTCACGAATGTGTTTGACCCTATTGATGACCTCACCGGCAGCGAAAACCGTTGGGGGACTGGCGGCGTCCGCTGGTTGAGCAATACGAGTGGGGCCAGCCAGAAGAATTTCGAAATCATCAGCATGTCAGACAGTGATTTTGGCAAGACTGCGGGGCTTGGGGATTTGGAGCTGATGTGCGGCCCCGCCCCGCTCGAAATTGGCAACCGCGTCTGGCTGGACACCAATCAAAACGGCGTCCAGGATGCGGATGAAAGCGGGCTTGCCAATGTCAGTGTGCAATTGCTGTCGGGCGCAACAGTCCTGGCGACTGTGGCCACGGCATCGGACGGCTCCTATTATTTCAGCAACGCCACGGGTTCAAGCAGCGGCAGCAGGAAATATGGCGTCACGCAATTGCAGCCAGGGAACACCTATACGCTCAAGTTTCCAGCCAGCGTGACGGTGGGGGGAAGCACCTACGGCCTGACGACGACCGCAGCAGGGGCCAACCCGCAAATTGACTCCAATGCTGGCGCGTTAGGGGAAGTGAATGTCGCCGCCAGCGACATCGCGGTGACCGGCGCAAACAATCACTCCTTTGACGTGGGCTACACGCTGGTGCCGGAAGGCTGCAACCTGGAAGGCGGTGGCGACGGCGTGGCCAGCAACAATGCGCTGGGCCCAACAATCGTGTGTGCGCCGACGGACACGGACTTGAAACTCAGCAAGACGGTAAGCCCGGGGACTGCACAACGCGGCGCCACGGTGACTTACACGCTAACGCTCACCAATGAAAGTGAGCTGGACGCAACCGGGGTTGTGGTGACCGATAAGTTGCCGGTTGGCGTCACCTACGTCACTTACGCCACCGCTGCGGGCGCGTATGATCCGGGAACCGGGGCGTGGACAGTGGGCGCGGTGGCCGCAGGGCAATCGGTCACTCTGGCGATTACGGTGACCGTGGACTGACGGGGCGTTTTCCGGGGGGGATTACCCGGCGACCTGGCGGTTTGCACCTTTTCGCTTTTGTAGGTGACCTGATGCAGCGGGTTCTTTTCGCTGTAGTTCATGGTGGTGGCGGAGGCCATCGGTGAGGGGTAGAACGCCTACACCTGGTCGGCGCGGAAGCCATTTTTCTTCAGCCACAGCGCAAGGTTGAGCATGTCTTCGTCAGACGTGCCGGGGTGTGCGGTGATGAAATAGGGGATCAGGTGAAGAACTGGATTCGCTATTGCCTCGTAAGTTGTTTCTGCTTGATGATCTGATGGCATTGCAGATTTTTTTATGGACATCATGGTTACACCTTACGAACAAGACAATATCATTGCTTTTGTGGCGCACCGTGTTTGTGTCGAAATACACAAACACCATTGCTTTCAAGTATTGCTCAGTTTGACCGAACCGTTTACCAGCACTATCCAGGGGGTAGCGCACAACAGTCGCGGTTTGATTATAAATCAGTCTGTTGCGTATTCCTGCCATGCGGCTGAGAGCAATACACTGGTTTATTTTATTGATCCTGAAAGTCGCATAGGCGGGTATCTGAAGCAGGTTCTGGATGGGCAGGTGTTCGCCCGGATTGATCACCTATGGAAGCCAGAATGTTGTTCGGGTTGGTCTGCCGTTACAGCAGGCAATCATGCCGGGGAATTTCCCCAGCTCCCTGCGGGGCTGGCGCGTGAGGCGCTCAGACAAGTGTTGGCAGACGATCTTTTCCAGCGGGTTGTGAGTCGGGATGAGCGCATTGTCCGTGCTATTGCCTGGATTGAAGCTTCACTACAACAACGCATCAGTCTGCAAGATGTTGCGGATTATATCTGCCTTTCACCCGAGTACGCCCGGCATCTGTTTACGCAGGAAACCGGGGTGTCTTTTTCCCAGTTTCTGCTGTGGAAGCGTATCAAACATGCCATTGCCCTGACGGTAGGTGATGGACAGTCACTGACCAATGCAGCTCTGGCCAGTGGGTTTACTGATCAGGCGCATTTCTGCCGCCTGTTCAAACGCACGTTTGGCATCCCGGCCAGGGGACTACTGAAAAAGGCTCATTATGGGTTTCAGGGTCTTGGCAAAAAGTCCGCCGAAGACAATGATA
>NZ_JAYMYJ010000063.1:0-15395 GCF_035668035.1 Candidatus Thiothrix phosphatis
GTGAACTCGCCGCTTTTCAGGGCGTTCATGGGCATGGCCTGGGCATCCCAGGCGTTGAAATCCCCAACCAGATGGATGGAGCTGGAGGAACGGGCGGCCGCTTTGCTGACACGGAACGTGACCTTGCAGACAGGCCGGTTTTTCAGGTACTGCTTTTTGAGACTCATGCTGCTTCCTGGGGTTGACATTCATTGGGCATTCTCCCACAAAAATGTTAAGCATGTTTTATGCCAACCAACATAGACAGCCAGAAAGACATGCGCTCCCCACCCCCAACCGCAACCCCCTGCCGGAAGCGGGGGGTTGCGGCTGGGGAGGCCGGATTACTGCAAGACGCCATCCTTGTCGATGAACTGCTGGGTGCTGTATTCAGCCGTCGGCAGTTTCACGATGCTGCGGCCCGCCGCCGTTTCGCGCTTGACGTAATCGGCGAACGACTGGGCGTAATCCAAATAAGTGTCCAGCTTGCGGCTGGCCGGGATATTGCCCAGTGTCGTGTAGCCATCCGAACCGTTGGCCATGTAATTGTTGGTCACGACCTTGTAGGTCTTGGTTAGCTCCAGGCCCGCCCAGGCTCCCGCCACACGCGGGTTGGCTTCCACATGGCTGATGCGGCTGCCTTTGGCCTTGGACAAGTCCACGTCCCAGCGCAGGCCGGAGGCGTAAGGGTAAGAGCCGGTCGAACCGCTGGGGCTGAGGGCGTAGTCAATGCCGTCTTCCAAGGCGTTGATGATTTCCTGCCCGGTCATATTGATTTCCGTCAGGGTATTGGCGAACGGCAGCAAGGTGTAAGCCGTACCAATGGAAATGTTCCCCGCCGGAACGTCGACGCGCACGCCACCACCGTTTTGCAGGCAGATGTCAGAGGTCAGGCTCATTTCCAGGAAACCTTTGGCGACGATGTTGGAAATGTCGCTGCCGTGGGATTTGGTGGCTTCCTTGCAGCCGCTGACCTTACTTTGCCCTTGGTTGGGGATGCGTTCCAAGCACAAGGTTTCGGCGGCAGAACCGATAATGGTCTGCTTCAGGACATCCACCTGCTGGGAGTAGCTGTCCAGCACGCTTTGCGCCGTCGTATCCGCCTGCGCCAGGGCCAGCAAGCCATTGGAGTCCGTAATGGCCTTCAACACCGCGTCACGGTCTGCGCCAGTCAGCTCCACGGTGGCACCGCTGGCGTCCTTGCGCGTAAAGGTGTTGTTCACCAACAGATGCGGCGTGCCCGTACAACCGCTGACATTGCCGCTGGCATCGAAATCGACCGTCAGATCGCCCACCACATCCCCGTACTGGGACGCCTGCACGATGCAGACCTGCTTGCCGCTGCTGTCCGTGGTCTTGGTCGGGTACGGGCCGGAAGGGGCCAGGCCGTATTGCTTGAAGCCGTCGCCCAGCAGGGTATGGGAGTCGCCGCCGACAATCACATCCACGCCCTTGAGCTTGGCCGCCATGACCTTGTCATTGTCATAACCCTGATGGGTCAGCAGGATGACCCGGTTGACGCCTTTGGCGACCAATTCGTCGATGTATTTCTGCGCTGTGGTGGTTTCATCCGCGAACAGCGTGGTCTTGTCCGGGCTGGAGGAATTCTTGGTCTTGCCCGCGATGGTGATGCCGATGATCCCGTACTTTTCCCCGCCAATTTCCTTGATGGTGTAAGGCTTGATGTAATCCGTGGCGCTGTTCGGCGTCAGTGGGGACACGCCCACTTCCGGCGCAACGTTGGCGGACAGCACATCCGTCTTGCAGGCCGGGTTGGCGTTCAGGAAATCCAGGAATTTTTTCAGCCCGGCGTCACCTTCATCGAATTCATGGTTGCCCAGCGCAAAGGCGTCAAAACAAACCTGGTTCATCAGGGCCGCGTCGGCTTCGCCCTTGAACAGGGTGAAATACAAATCGCCGGTCAGCGCATCGCCCGCATGCAGCTTGAGCACATTGCCGCCTTTGGCCGCCAGCGCCTTGAACTCGCTGACCACATTGGGGAAGCCGCCGGTTTTGGTTCCGGTCGCCGCCCCACCCAGCGTCAGGCTGGCGCTGTTGGCCTGTAGATGTGAATGGTGGTCGTTGATGTGCAGGATGCGCAAGCTACTGGTGGTGGCGGTGTCAGCAGTGACGGCGTCGTCACTGCTGTTACAACCGCTCATCAGCCCGATGCCGGTAATGCACAGGCTGGCCAGAAAGGAATGCTTGAATTTCATCAGGCCGCTCCAGATTATTGAGGTAATAAAGCCGCCATATATACCGCAGTATTGTTACAAGCCCGCTAAACCTCCGTTAAACCTGGATTTTGCAGCCCTACCAGGTTTCGTGGCAGGTGATCCCCGCCTCGTGGTATTCCGAAGCCACATGCAGGGTAATGATCCGGCGGCCAGTGACCGCCTCCGTCACGCCGTCAATCAGGCCAAACCCAAAATTGCACAAAGCATGGGAACCTGCGTCAATGCCGCGTTCCCGCAACACCAAGCCAATCCGGCAGCCGCGCAGTTCGGCGTTTTGCCCCTGTAGGCTGACGGCATCCATGAATTCCTTGTCCTGAAAGAATTTTGCCACAATCGCGCGGGCGACTTCCGCATCGCCTTCCTGCCCGGCTCCCAGACGTTTTCCCAGTTGCTTGCCCGCGTAGCGGAACACGCTGATTGTGCCTTTCTTGCCAATCAGGATTTCAATCTGCTCCGCCAAATCCGCCAATAGCGTCACCAAATCCCGGGTATCCATGGCGCAATGTTTTTTTTCCGTTATCTGTTCGGTCACTGTGGTGTGTCCCCTCGCAAAAATTGACCCTTTTGTTATATAACAAAATGCTAATTATTGAGTAATTAAATTCTGATGGGGGTTAGGCCATAACTGTCATCATCCCTTCACATTTGTTCCATCATACAGTCATCAACCCTCCCTAGGATTCGCGCGATCCACCCCGAATTTTTTAGGAGACTTTATGAAACAACTCACTATGGCCGTTGCGTTGGGTTTGGTTGCGGCCGCTGGTGTTGCGCAGGCGCGCGACAATATCGAGATCGTCGGCTCTTCCACCGTTTACCCTTTCTCCACTGCGGTGGCTGAACAGTTCGCCAAGAAAACCGGCATGGCGGCACCCAAAGTTGAATCCACCGGCACCGGCGGCGGCATGAAGCTGTTCTGTGCAGGCGCTGGCATCGAGACGCCGGACATCACCAACGCCTCCCGCCGCATGAAAAAAAGCGAGATGGAATCCTGCATGAAAAATGGCGTCAACGAAGTCACTGAAGTCAAGGTTGGCTTCGACGGCATCGCTATCGCCCAAGCCAAGGATGCGCCAGCGGTCAAGCTTTCCCGCCGTGAACTGTACTTGGCCCTGGCCAAAGATGTTCCAACCGGCCCTAACGGCGAGCTGCAACCCAACACTTACACCACCTGGAAACAGATCAACCCAGAGATGGCTGACGTGAAAATCGAAGTCATGGGGCCGCCGCCCACCTCCGGCACCCGCGACGCGCTGGCCGAACTGGGCATGACCAAGGGCTGCCTACTGTTCCAGGGCATGCCTGAGCTGAAGAAAAAAGATGAAGATGCGTTCAAGAAAGCCTGCACCACCGTGCGCGAAGATGGCCATTACATCGACGCTGGCGAGAACGACAACCTGATCGTGCAAAAGCTGCAAGCCAACCATGATGCCGTCGGCATTTTCGGGTACAGCTTCCTGGAGCAAAACCAGGACACCCTGAAAGCCGCCCCGATCGATGGCAAGGAAATCGGCTACGAAAGCATTGCCAACGGCAGCTACCCACTGTCCCGCCCGCTGTATTTCTACGTCAAAAACAGCCACGTTGACCAAGTCAAAGGCATCAAGGAATACATCGCCGAATTCACCAGCGATGCCGCCCTGAACCCGGATGGCTACCTGGCGGAGAAAGGCCTGGTGGCATTGCCAGCAGGTGAGAAAAGCGCATCCGTCGCCGCCGCCGCCGCATTGAAACCTTTGTCAGCCAATGTGTTGAAATAAATACGGGACAACGGGATAAAGGTTTGCAAGTGTTAGGGGAGCAAGGATGCTCCCCTTTTTTTGTGGGCATCATTCAGTAGGCGTGGAGTGGCTCTTGTTCCCTCCCCCCTTGTGGAGGAGGGTTAGGGTGGGGGGTAACGGCGACTTCAGTCCAATGCACAATATGCAGGCTGCCGTCCCAATCCTCCACCAGCGCCGTGCAGCTTTCCACCCAGTCACCGTCGTTGCAATACAGGATGCCGTCGATGTCACGGATTTCAGCATGGTGGATATGCCCGCAGATGACGCCATCCAGCTTGCGCTTGCGGGCTTCCTTCGCCAAGGTTTCCTCAAATGCGGAAATGAAATTCACCGCTGACTTGGTCTTGTGTTTGAGGTAGGCGGAAATCGACCAGTACGGATACCCCAGCCACTGCCGCCAGCGGTTGTAGACCGTGTTCAGCATCAGCAGGCGCTCATACGCCCAGTCGCCCAGCTTCGCCAGCCAGCGCGCAAACTGCATCACCCCGTCGAACTGGTCGCCGTGCAGCACCAGGAACTTGCGCCCGTCCGCCGTGGTGTGCACCACTTCATCTTCCAACTTGATGGCGGTGATCTGGTGATGGATGAAAGGGCGCAGGAATTCATCGTGGTTGCCGCTGACATACGTGACATTCACCCCGCGCTGCGCCCGCTCGAACAGCAGGTGCAATATCTGGTCGTGGAATTCATCCCAGAACCAGCGCTTGCGCAACGCCCAGCCATCCACAATGTCGCCGACCAGATAAATGTGTTCGGCGTGATGATGTTGCAGAAAATCCAGCAAAAAACCGGCCTTGCAGCCGCGTGAGCCGAGATGCGTGTCAGAAATCCAGATACTGCGGTATTTGCGGGAGTTCGGGTTCATGGTCATCGGGAATTTCCCCTGTCTTCTGGTAATGCGCAAGCAGGGCGTAGCGCCCGGCGAGCTGGCGCATACGCAGTTGGTCTTTGTTCCTCGCGGCCAGTTGCTCCAGATGCGGCGGCACGTCCGGATCGGGGTGCACATGGAACCAGTCCAGCCATTGCAGCAGCAGCTTGCGGAACCAGCCCGGCATCGCCTGCTGGTCGGAAAAGTCCACGATGTGCAGGCAGCCGCCCGGCTTGAGGATGCTCAAGGAATGCTCCAGCGCCGTCTGCCACCCTGGAATCATCGACAGCACGTAGGAAAACAGGATGTGGTCAAACGGTTTGTCCAGGCCGAAATCGGCGGGGCTGATCTGGCCCGCCAGCCCCTGGCGGAGGGTGACCTGCCCTTCGTACAGGGAGGATTGCAACTTGCTGCGGGCGGTTTCCAACATCATGGCCGAAGCGTCCACCCCATACAGGCGGGCATGCGGATGGTGGTAAGCCAAGCGCAGCAGGTTGCGCGCCGTGCCACAGCCGATTTCCAGCACGCTCTCGCCGGATTTGACCGGCATTTCCTTCAGCAGCGCATCGCGCCCCAGCAGGTAATACTTGCGTGAGAAATCGTACACGTACCGCTGGTAGCGGTACTGCTGGTCCATTTTCTGCGCCGCATCCATCTCAATCGGCCTTGCGGTAGAGGTGGAAGCCCCCGTAGATGGCGGAACGGTCTTGCTGGAACAATTGCGCTGCAACCTCCCGCTCGTACACGAACTGGTTGCGCAATTCGGCGGGCAAGGCCGTTTCCAGCGGCGATTCGGCGGCGGCGGTGCGGAAGATGATGCGGGTCCCCGGCTTGCCGACCCGGGCGACCTGCGTCCACAAACGGGTGAGGACGTCATCCGTCATCCAGTCCTGCGCATCCAGGAACACAAAGCGGTCATAGCTGTGCGGTGCCTGCTGCTCCAGGAAATCGATCATCGACCCCAGATGCGTGTCCACCTTGCCCAATTGGCTGCGGATCGTGTCGTAATGTTCGGCTTGCAGGTAATCCGGGATCGCCTGCCGTTTTTCATGGTCGTAGCTGTGGCTGAAACCCTGCCAAGCGAAGTAGTTGTCCTGAATCGGGAACTGGCAAGCAATGCGCTCCACCCGCTCGCGGTATTGCCCGATCAGGTTGCCCTGTTCCTTCATCGCCTTGTACTGCTGCGGCGGAATGCCAAGGCTGAACACCGACACCGGCAGCTTGCCGAGGAATTTCACCAGACGGTTATCGAAAAACGGTGCGATGTGCTGGCGGAAAATGGCTTCCTGCTCATACAGGCTATTGGCTGTCAGCAGCTTGCCGGGCTGGTAATTGGTCTGCCGGGCAATCCAATGCAGCAAGCGCATGAAATAGCCGAAGCGGGTGTGCCGGTACAGGCCATCGCGGAACATGTGGATGCGCTTCTGGCCGAGCATGCTGCGTCCCTGCCAGAAGGCGTCCAGCCCCTCCTCCAAATGCGGTTGGATATATTGGTTATACAATTGTATGTTTTCAGCGCGGTCGGCATGGCCAAAGAAACCGTAAAACGCCGTATGGTCGGGCAAATGTTTCATCGCCGCCAGTTTCAGGCGGGTCAGCGACAGGTGGTACGGGTTCAGGTCAATGGCGGTGATGTGCGCCGGGTGGGCGGTCAGGTAATTCAGCACATTGCAGCCGCCGGAAGCGATTGTCAGCACGCGGCTTTCCTGCGTCAGTTGCAGGGCCTGCAAATCCACCGCCGGATCTTCCCAGATCTGGTTGTAAATGAAACTGTTGAACCAGAACGAAAACAGACGCTGCTGCATCCCCATCAAGGAAGTCGGGGCATGCTGATGGACGGCGTCACGCAACGCTTCGGAAATACCTGCCATGAAAATCTCTCGTGTCATTCGAAATATCGGGGCAGGTTAAGGGCTGGAAATGACTACCGGGTTACGCTTCCATGACGATTCGATGATAAACGCCCGGCCTGTCCTGACCGGGCCAACGCCAATGGGCGGCCTATGCGGGGAACAAGGTGCTGACCCAGCGTTCGAGGGCGCGGGCGCTGGTTTCCCACTGCTTGTCGACGGACAGCATGTGGCTGGCACCCGCAATAATGAGCGGCGAACTGTCCCAATTCTGCGCGGTGAAATACAGCAGCGACGCGGGAAAAACCTGATCACAATCGCCGCCCATCACCAGTGTGGGAATCCTGGGGCGGCGATAAACCGACCAGGACACGATAGCCGCCATTTCCAGCACCGCGCGTTGTGATTCGGGCTGGATCAGCGGGAGGATTTCCATAACAGTGGCTATTGACGTCCCTGGCGAGAAATAAACGGCGGCCATGGTTCTCATCGTCTGTTCATCGTTCACGCCCATGATGGCTTTGGGCAGCTCCTCGAAGAATTCCGGGTAACGCAGCGCCAGCCGCATGGCGCTTCCGCTGGTGCCGCTGGGCGGAACCGGAGCCAACAACGCCTGCCCGCACACCCGGCCATCGGCACCATGCTCACCCAACCCTTCCAGATAACGCTGCACCACCAGCGCACCCATCGAATGCCCCACCAACACCAGCGGCGTATCGCCGCCACTCACTTCGGCCACCGCCCCGGCCAGATTCCGGCGGTAATCCTCCAGGCCGAACCCGTCCAGCCGGTTGCGCCCCGCCGCCTGCCCGTGGCCTGCCAGATCCAGCGCGTAGCAAGTGTAGCCACGCGCCAAGAACCAGGGAATAAACTTCAGGCCCCACATGGCCGCCCCGGTGTAAGCACCATGCACAAACAAGAGCGCCGGTTTCGGCTCCGGCGGGGACGACACCGGCACATAAACATGTAATTGGTATAAATTGCGGTTCATTTCAGCTTCATTCAATTCGCTAGGAAAAGCAGGGAGCCGGATGATAGCAAATACCTGTAGAGGCGTCAGACAATACTCAGCGTGACATCGATGTTATTGCGGGTCGCGTTGGAGTAAGGGCAGACGATGTGCGCCTGCTCCACCAATGATTGCACCTGTTCTTTGGGCAACCCCGGCACTTCAATCGCCAATTCCACTTCAATCCCAAAGCCGGTCGGGATGGCGCCAATGCCAACATGGGCGGTGACGTGGGAATCTTCCGGCAGTTTCAGCTTGTTTTTCCCGGCAACAAATTTGAGTGCGCTCAGGAAGCAGGCTGCGTAACCGCTGGCGAACAACTGTTCCGGGTTGGTGCCAGGGCCGCCTGCGCCGCCAAGTTCCTTCGGGGTGGAAAGCTGCACATCCAGAACCTGATCGGATGATACGGCGCGGCCTTCACGTCCGCCGGTGGCAGTGGCATGTGCGCGGTAAAGCACTTTTTCGATAGACATCTTGTATTCCTCTTGATGGTGTAACAATTGTGATTCGGTAGTGAGGATTGTATGCCTTGGATTCATACGAATGGTGACATATAGTATTAATTACTTGATTAGGAGTATTTTTATAATGGATCGTCTGGAGGCTTTGTTCAATCACTTTTCGGTGCGCGCCAGCCTGTTCCATTCCGGGAAGCTGTGCGGCGTGAATGATTTTCCGGCGGAAGAAGGCAAGGGGCAAATGCACTTGCTCAAGGCCGGAATTCTCGACATCCAGCATCCGGGGCAAGATGTGGTGACGGTAACGGAACCCAGCCTGCTGCTTTATCCGCAGCCATTACCAAGGCGTTTTGTGTCGGATAACAAAACCGGCGCTGACCTGGTGTGCGCGAACCTGCATTTCGATGGCGGCGTCAACAATCCGATTGTGGCGGCGTTGCCGGAATTCGTCTGCCTGCCACTGGCGGCGGTCGAAGGCATGGGGAGTGTGCTGGCGCTGTTGTTTGAGGAAGCTTTTGAACAGCGTTGCGGGCGGCAAGTGCTGCTCAACCGCTTGTTCGAAGTCATTCTGATCCAGGTGTTGCGCCACATGATGGAGGCGCAGCAGGTCAACAGCGGCATGTTGGCAGGTATGGGCCACCCTAAATTGCGCAAGGCGCTGGTTGCCATGCACGAACAGCCCGCCAATGAGTGGACGCTGGAGGAGCTGGCCGCCACTGCCGGTATGTCGCGCAGTGTGTTTGCGGGTGCCTTCCGGGAGACGGTCGGTTGTACGGCGGGCGCTTACCTGCAAGGCTGGCGGATCGGTCTGGCACAGCAGGCGTTGCGCAACGGGCGTGCTCTCCGCATGATTGTGGGCGAGGTCGGTTACGGCAGCGAGGCAGCATTTTCACGCGCATTCAAGGCGCAATGCGGGATGTCGCCACGCGAGTGGTTGCGCACGGTGGCCTGAAATGCCCCTGCCCTATTTCTTTTTGGGTGGAAGCTCGTCGTGGCTCGGCAAAGTGCCTGGTTCCACATACCACTCCGCCTGCGAGGCACAGAAAATGTTCTGCGATGGGCGCAGGTCAGGCGTTGCATCCAATGTACCGGCAGGAACCATCACCACTTGCCCGGTTTGCACCTTCCACGGCAGGGATGAGCCGCATTGCTTGCAAAACGTAGTCGCGAAGTATTTGGCATCGGGTATCTCATATCGGCCTACGAATTCCTCGCCTTGCAACCAGCGAAACTGATCTGCTCCCACCATGAGGTTGGAGGCGAAGGCGCTGCCGGTGAACTTGCGGCAACGTGAGCAATGGCAGTACTGGAACAAACCAAGATTGCCGCTGATTTCGTAGGCGACGCTGCCACAAAGGCAACTGCCGGTAATAGGGGAGTCTGACATGCTGGAAACCTCTGTTGTTGGTGAGCGCTGTGTAAGCCCATAGTACCTTTGGCTATCTCAAGCAGATAGACGTTGGGGCGCAATTCCTCGCCTCTTGCTGGGGTCAAGACTAGGTAAACAGGCCAGTGTCCTCAAGACGCTGGCTCAATTGGTAAGCTTTATTCTCAATATAAAACCCCTCTTCTGAGGAACTGCCCTGTGCAGGATCAAGCCGCTGTGTGTGGGTAAGCGTGATGTCAAAATGTTCGGCGTAGAGCGTCACGATTTCGCTGTCGATCTGGGTTGCGGGCTGTTGGCTATCTTGCGCGATATGTTCATCCGTGAGTAAAAATATCCCCGTTTCCACCTCAATCAGCGCCCGGAGTTGCGTGATGTATTGCCTGCGGATGGTTTCTGGCAATGCTGTCAGCGCTGCCCTGTCGAACACGCTGTCGATGTGCCCCAGTTGGTGTTTGCGTAAGGAAAAAAAATCGCCGCACCAGATGATGATCGTGCCTGACTGCCAGCAGGTAAAGTTGCCATTGCGTGTCTTTTTAGCTTTCAAGCAGTTTTCATTGAAAAATGCTTTAACGGCTATGGGGCTTAACTCGATGCCTACAACCGTATGCCCTTGCTCCGCCAGCCATAACATATCCAGGCTTTTACCGCATAGCGGCACCAATATCCGGCTGCTTCTTTTTAATTTCTGGCTATGCCAATACTGGATCAAGAGGGGATTAACTGCTGTCTGATGAAAATCTTCGGTGCGGTCGTCCCGCCACATTTGCAACCAGAGCGAATTATCCTGGCGCTTGTTGGTGTCAACGGATGGGTTTGCTGGCCGCGACCGGTCAGGATCATTGCTCATAAAACAACCTTCCTCGAAAAGTGAACAAAAATTACCACTCTCGATTGCACTAAGTCGAAGGTAAGATTTTATGATGGGGAGTGCTGTTTAAGGTGCGCCCTCACAGTGTTGCCAAACAGGCTGGGCCAGCGCTTGCATTACTCGGTTGAAGGAATACCCAGCTTTGCCCAATGCCATCCAGAATAACGGTAAACCTTTCATGTATCAATTTGCTCACCCTGCTCCGGCGGGTTTACCTTCGGCAAAATCTGAGGAACAGTTCTGGTCGTGCAAATCGTCAGCAAGGTCATAAGCATTCCTGTTTTGAGTGCTGCCTGAGTGGTGTACCCTGCGCGTTTGGTGTTAACCGCAACGTGTATGAGGAACAGCCATGTCCGGCGTGCTTTGGAATTGCCCGGTTTGCGAACAGCCCTTGCAGCGGGTGGAAAACAGCCTGGTTTGCGCAAACCAGCACAGCTTTGATCGAGCCAAAGAAGGTTACGTCAACCTGTTGCTGGCCAACAAAAAGAAATCCGCTGACCCCGGCGATAACCGCGAAATGCTGGAAAGCCGTCGGTGCTTTCTGCAACAGGGTTATTACGCACCCTTGGCCGAAGGGATTGCCAACGCAGTCACACAGTATTACGCCGACCGGATTGAACAGGGCGATGTATTGACGCTGCTGGATGCCGGTTGCGGGGAAGGTTATTACCTGGCGCGCTTGATAGCATTGCTGCCGGGTACTGTGCAAGGCTACGGCACGGATATTTCCCGCACAGCCATGCGCATGGCCGCCAGGCAATACAGCGGGATGCAGTTTGCGGTGGCTTCCAGCTTCGACCTGCCGGTGGCGGATGCTGCTGTGGATGTGTTGCTGCGGGTATTTGCCCCGGCGGCGGATGGCGAAATCGTGCGGGTATTGCGGGGAGGCGGCTTGTACCTGTGGGCCTACCCCGGGCCGCGCCACCTGTTTGAACTGCGCCAATTGGTGTATGACGACCCCAAACTGCACAGCGTAGATGAATCCAAAATCCCGCAGGGGCAAGGGCTGACATTGCACGATACCCTGAATATCCGTTATGCGCTCAAACTGCCGGATCAGGCATCGGTCGCGGCTTTGCTGGCAATGACGCCGTATTTCTGGTCAGCCTCGGCAGACAAACAGGCGCATTGCCAGCAGTTGCAATCGCTGGATGTGACGGTGGATTTTCAGGTGGCTGTGATGGTGAAAGCTACGCGGGAATAATTCATCAGCAATTTGCGCGGAAGTAAAACAGGCTGGCACATCATGCCTGTTCCACGCCAAAAGCGGTGATATTGCGCGAATCCTTGCTGAACTCGACACCCACCAAATGAATCGGTTGCCCCAGCGCACGGTATTTGTCGGCATAAGCCTTATCCTTGATCTGCTGCAAGGCATTGCCCTCCGGCACCATTTCCACCACCTTGAATTCAAAAATATACACCTGCCCGTTGAATTTGAGCGTCATGTCAATCCGCCCCAGATTGGTGATGTCTTCAACCGTCACATCCAGCCCCAATGAAGCGAAATAGGAATAGAACACGCTGGCGTAATAACCCTCGTAAGTCTGAATCTGGTTATTGGTATACCAGTGGTACGGAATGCTGGCAAAAAAGGCGTGGAACAGTTGTTGCAAGCCGTTAAAGTCATTCACCAGCAATAATCGGTACAATTGAGCTGTCTGTACTGAGCGTGTGGAATTATCCTTAACCAATACGCTCAACAAGTTTTCATTTAAGCTTTGATAAACCTCCTGATTGGGATAGCCCAGCGTATAAAACTCCTGCCCCCCCAAACGCTCCTGATTTTTTATCGTCAGGTAGCCTGTCTGAAACAGCAAAGCTTCCGTAGCAATATCCTCCACATCAAAGCTCGATAAAACACTGCTGGTACTAATCAATTTATCCAGCTTTGGAACGGGGAACTGACGACTAAACAATAAATCAATCAAGAAGGTAGGTGTACCCGTTTCAAACCAGTAATTCCTGAATTCCCGATTTTTAAACAACTGCAAAATATCAAACGGGTTATAGACGCCTTCGCCCAGCCAGTGATAACCGTTGTACCAATCGCGGATCATTTGCCGATCCAGCCCCGGCAACTCATCCGCAAACACCGTGTCTATATCATGGTTGGTATAGCCGCAAATGGTGGCATAGCGCGCAACCAGAGTCAGGTCATACAGGTTGTTCAAGCCGGAAAAGATACTGACCTTGGAAAACTTGCTGACCCCGGTCAGAAAGCTGAATTTGATATGCGCGTCATAATCCTTGATCACACCATAGAAACCACGCAGAACATCACGATTATGACGTGCAACTTCCGGATCACGTATGGCATCCAGAATCGGTTTATCGTATTCATCCACCAGCACCACAACCCGTTGCCCTGCCTGTTGTTCAAGATGCCCAATCAGTTCCCTGAAACGTCCGGATGTGCTTTTACTATGGAAACTGACGCCATGTTTACGGGCGAACTGCTCAAGCTGTTCACTGATATCCTGTTCCGCCATCCCCTTGTCTGCGTAAGTGCTGCCCGCAAAACTGAAACGGATGACCGGGTATTTGACCGACCAGTCCCATTGCGTTTCCGCCGCCAGTCCCTTGAAGAGCTTTTCATTGCCTTCAAACAGTTCCTTCAGGGTATCCAGAAACAGGCTTTTCCCAAAGCGGCGCGGGCGTGACAAGAAGCAATGCTTAACATCCTTGACCAGATCGACAGCCAGTTGGGTCTTGTCGATGTAGTAAAAATCATCTTCACGCATTTCCCGCAAAGTCTGGATGCCAACGGGGAGTTTCTTCTTTTGCATGGTGTCGTCCGGGGTGTCAGTTTGCCTGTTCATGACGTCAGTGTAACACTATTCATGCACACCACTGCCAAACTGCACCAGCCGCCGCAGCAAGCCTTCGGTTTCACTTTCCAGTTGCCAGAAACATGGAAGCTACTGCGGAGTCGTTCCGCAGTAGCCATTAGCATGCTTACATGAATTCCCCGCCGGAAGCCTCGATACGCTGCCCTGTCATCCAGTGGGCATTGTCGTCCAGCAAGGCAGCGACCGCGCCACCAATATCATCAGGAAGCCCGACACGCCCCAGGGCCGCATTGGCTGCCAGATACGCATTGATCTCCTTATTGTCACGCACCAGCCCGCCGCCGAAGTCGGTTTCGATGGCACCCGGTGCAAACGCATTGACGCTGATGCCACGCGGCCCCAGTTCCTTGGCCATGTAGCGGCTTAAGCCTTCCAGGCCGGTCTTCATGGTGGCGTAGGCCGCATAGCCTGGGGAGGTGAAACGGGTCAGGCCGGAAGTGATGTTCAGCACCCGCCCGCCGTCCTTCAGCATCGGCAACAGTTGCTGGCTGAGGAAAAACGGCCCCTTGAGGTGGACGTTCATCATCAGGTTGAACTCGTCCTCGCTGGTTTCCATGAACGGCTTATGCACGCCCATGCCCGCATTGTTGACCAGGAAGTCGAAATCGCTACGATCCCAGTGCTGCTGCAATGCCGAGCGGACAGCCCCGGCGAAACCGGCAAAGGTTTCCGACTGGCTGATGTCCAGTTGCAGCGCTACGGCTTTCTGCCCCTTGGCGGCAATCACCTTGACGACCTCTTCGGCTTCATCCCGTTTGCTGTGGTAGGTCAGGATAATATCCCGGCCTTTGTCGGCCAGATGCAGCGCCATGCTTTTACCCAGTCCACGGCTGCCGCCGGTAATCAGTGCTATCTTGCCCATCACGATGTCTCCTTGGTGATTCTGTGAAGTGGTTTCTGCTGAAACCGTGGGGTCAAGCATAGGCCCAACACCTGCTGTGACGGAATGCACAGAATTCCGTCTTTATTGCCTGATTATCCAGATCACGAAAAGAGAATTGGGAAGTTCGACTTGGCTAGGTTATAGTAACCACATGCAATTAAAGACATTATTTTTTATATGGATAATTTTCTGCAACAAGAATTGATTGATTTGATTGACCAAAATTCCAGTGCGGATGGGGTAAACCCGACCCCGGTCCCGGGTGTTTCCTGCTTTCGGGCAAGCTCGACGGATACCCCGATCCCCAGTGTGCAGGTGTATGAGCCATCCCTGTGTGTGATTGTGCAGGGGCGGAAACAGCTGATCCTGGAGGAGGAAGTCTACCGCTACGGCGCTGCCGATTATCTGGTCACAACGGTGGATTTGCCGGTAATCGGCAAGGTGGTCGAGGCGTCACCTGACAAGCCCTATCTCTGCCTGAAGATCGACATTGACCAGCAGCAGCTTTCCGAACTGCTGATCCACACCGGGCAGGTCGCCACGCCATCAAACAGCAGCAAGCGCGGCGTGTTCGTGGGCAAGACGGATGCGTGCATGGGGGAAAGCGTGCTGCGGCTGGCGCGGCTGCTGGAGACGCCGGAGGATATTCCGGTGCTGGCCAACCAGATGTTGCGCGAGGTGTATTACCGCCTGCTGCGGGGTGAATACGGCGATACGGTCGCCCAGATCAGCCAGCACGGCAGCCATATGCAGCGCATTGCCGCAGCGGTGCAAAAGCTCAAGGATGATTTCCGCCAACAGATCAGTGTGGAGACGCTGGCCGAACTGGCGGGGATGAGCCTGTCGTCATTCCATCTGCATTTCAAGTCGGTGACGGCGATGAGCCCCTTGCAGTTCCAGAAGCGCTTGCGCCTGATGGAGGCGCGGCGGATTATGTTGGGGGATGCGGCGGATGCTTCCAGCGCGGCCTACCATGTGGGCTACGAAAGCCCGTCGCAGTTCAGCCGCGAATACGCCCGCATGTTTGGCAACCCACCCCGCCGCGACATCAGCCTGCTGCGCGAGCAGGGGTATACGTTGGAGGCTTGAAGATGCATTGTGCATCGCTATAGTCCCATTTTCCACCAGCATCAAGGCACTGATCGATTTGCAGATAATCGCTGCGGATGACTAAACAACGCACCAGCTAAAGCTGGTGGGTTTGCGAGAGGGACTGAAAGTCC
>NZ_JAYMYJ010000064.1:0-2762 GCF_035668035.1 Candidatus Thiothrix phosphatis
CTATTTGCTGGGCGTGGAATTCAGCAAGACAGACCGCAATATCGTCGGTTTTGATGTGGAGCAAGCCTAATTATGACTGAACGCAAACGCCTGCCCATTGGCATCCAAACCTTCCGCGAAATCCGGGAAGCAGGCCACTATTACGTGGACAAGACCGGCATGATCCAGCAATTGGCCGACAACGGTAAACATTACTTTTTGTCGCGCCCACGCCGTTTTGGCAAAAGCTTGCTGCTGGACACCATCAAGGAACTGTTTGAAGGCA
The DNA here is from genome assembly GCF_035668035.1 of Candidatus Thiothrix phosphatis. Lineage (NCBI taxonomy): Bacteria > Pseudomonadati > Pseudomonadota > Gammaproteobacteria > Thiotrichales > Thiotrichaceae > Thiothrix > Candidatus Thiothrix phosphatis. Next base: position 266 of record NZ_JAYMYJ010000064.1, read on the forward strand.
ACGAACCGCTGTTCCAAGGCTTGCTGGTGCATGGGCGCTGGGACTGGTCAGTGAAATATCCCGTGCTGCGCTTCAGTTTTGGGCGCAAGAATTACCGCCAACCGGAAGCGCTGGGTGAATCCCTGCACCAACAGCTCACCCAGATGGAACGTGATTTTGCCATCAAGCCCGAGTTTAGCGATGCGGGCAGCCGCTTTGCGGATCTGCTGGAAAGGGTCAAGGCCAAAACCGGGTTGCCCATTGTTGTGCTGATTGACGAATACGACAAGCCGATCCTGGATGCGCTGGAATACCCGGAAGTGGCCAAGGCCAACCGTGATTTCCTGCGCGGTTTCTACGCCACCATCAAGGATTATGACGCCCATATCCGCTTCAGTTTCCTGACCGGCGTCAGCAAGTTTTCCAAGGTCAGCCTGTTTTCCGGTTTGAACAACCTGGAAGATATTACCCTGATGCCGCGTTATTCCAGTCTGTGCGGTTATACCGATGATGACATCGATACCGTATTTGCTGCTGAACTGCCGGGGCTGGATCGGGCCGAAATCCGCGACTGGTATAACGGTTATAACTGGCTGGGTACGGGCGTTTACAATCCCTTTGATATTCTGCAATTCTTCCGGAATCATGCGTTTAAAAGCTACTGGTTTGAAACCGGCACACCAACGTTTCTGGTCGAGCAATTGCTGAAGCGCCAGATACCCACCATCCAATTGAACAATCTACTCAGCAGCAGTGACATGCTGTCCAGCTTTGATGTGGGGGACATATCAACAGAAGCCCTGTTGTTCCAGACCGGCTACCTGACCATCAAACAGGAAGAAAACTTGGGCGGGCAGTTTTTCTATACGTTGGGCTACCCAAACCGGGAGGTCTACCAAAGCCTGAACAACAGTTTGCTGGCGGCGTTGGTGCAGAACAAATCACAGCAAGTGGTGCATGCGAGCCAGTTATACCGCCTGTTGAGCGCCAATGATATTGCCGGGTTAAGGCAGCTGTTCCACAGCTTTTTCGCCAGCATCCCGCACCAGTGGTACACCAATAACGACATCCAGCATTACGAAGGCTATTACGCCAGCGTGTTTTATTCCTATTTCGCCTCGCTGGGCCTGAATGTCACGCTGGAGGACATTACCAACCTGGGGCGGATTGATATGACCCTGAAATTCAATGGCAAGGTGTATGTCTTCGAATTCAAGGTGGTGGAATTGGTGCCGGAAGGCAAAGCCCTGCAACAAATTAAAGACAAGGCTTACGCTGACAAATACCGCGCCCTTAACCAGCCGATCTATTTGCTGGGCGTGGAATTCAGCAAGACAGACCGCAATATCGTGGGTTTTGACTGGGAACCCGCCTGATGCCTGCCGAAAAAACCCATACCGAAGGCCGCATGCGCCTTACCCTAATAGTGTAAGCAGCCTCATAACCCCTCATGGGGATTCGTAACTCGACAAAGAGCTACGAAGCGTTCAAATCGGCAATGCTCATAACCCCTCATGGGGATTCGTAACATAAGTTTCATATTATCAACTGAGGATAAGACAAATCTCATAACCCCTCATGGGGATTCGTAACTTGCAACATTTAACGTATTGGCGAAGCCTCCAAAACTCATAACCCCTCATGGGGATTCGTAACCGGTTAGCCTGGATGAAACGTCAGCATATCCTGCAATCTCATAACCCCTCATGGGGATTCGTAACCGGTTAGCCTGGATGAAACGTCAGCATATCCTGCAATCTCATAACCCCTCATGGGGATTCGTAACTTGTCCAAATCTTTAACACCGCATCTACCAAAATTACTCATAACCCCTCATGGGGATTCGTAACCAGCAATGCCACTGGGCTGCTGAAAGAATCTTTTGGCCTCATAACCCCTCATGGGGATTCGTAACCGGTCGCCGCAGCGTCGGCACCATGACCGGCACCCACTCATAACCCCTCATGGGGATTCGTAACATGGAAGCCGGGGCGGGGGACGAGCTGCTGACGCACTCATAACCCCTCATGGGGATTCGTAACGTTGGTTCAGCAACAAGCCTCCTGTCAAAGCTTATCCTCATAACCCCTCATGGGGATTCGTAACCATCCGCAAATGCCTCAACGGGCAGTTCGTTGGGGACTCATAACCCCTCATGGGGATTCGTAACGTATTCTGGTTCCGCGTTCTCTGGCAAGGCACTTTCTCTCATAACCCCTCATGGGGATTCGTAACATTGCGATTCCCAGCGCCGCTTGGATTTTCAGCCTGGCTCATAACCCCTCATGGGGATTCGTAACTATTGGGGCGGCTTTGGCCGCCCTGATTTATTCTGACTCATAACCCCTCATGGGGATTCGTAACGGTTGTGTCCTAGCAGTTGCAATGCGTAAACATTCTCTCATAACCCCTCATGGGGATTCGTAACGCCCAGGTTGTCTAGGTATGCTTGCAGGGTGGTGGCCTCTAGGGCTTTCAAGGTGAGTTTTTGCCCTTCCGATGGCTGAGCAACCTTGCG
>NZ_JAYMYJ010000065.1:0-15044 GCF_035668035.1 Candidatus Thiothrix phosphatis
GAAAGCGCTGACGCAGGTCATGGTAGGTGATGTGGTGCAGGGCCACCCGGTTCCAGCATCGGGTTTGCTGCACCACCGGCGCCAGCGCATTGCATACCTCGGCGAAAGCCAGCTGCAAAGCCTGCAGGCGTGCCGTTTGCTCGGGTGTGGTGGTGAGGATGATATGCAACGGGGAAGTCATATAGGAGATAATACCACAAACTCCTATATGAAAACACGGGAACCGTAAATTTTTCGTGGAAGTCGTGGCCGCAACCGCCTGCCGCTTGCTTGTTGATTCAGGAAGGTTGCATATGGAAAATCCAATATGGCCTTGAATCAGTCAATTGCAGATCATGTCTAATCCAGGTTATGAACTGCAACCCATTGATTCATATGGTCGTGCGATTGCCATGGCTTGTGATTCCGCGCACATCGCACAAACCGGGCAAAGGCTTATACTTCCGGACGTTGAACAGGAGAAGAATTGTGATGATGTACGAGCTGCTTCGCCCAACCCTGCTGTTGCGCCTGCTGCTGACGATCGGGATGCTTCTGACGCTGGCGTCGGCCGCGCGTGCGACTCCCGCCGTGGGTGAAGTGACCCTCTGCATCGGGACTAGCCAGATTCAACGCGAAGGCCGGAGCGAGTCCATCACCAAGGGCTACAGTATCGTTCCCGGCGATGTCATCCGCACCACCACCAACGGGCACGTGCATGTCCGATTCGTCGATGGCGCACTGGTCAGCGTCCGTCCGGACTCGGTGCTGCAAGTGGTCGAATACCGCTATGACCCGGCCAACCCCTCCGCATCATTGATCAAGTTCTACCTCGAAACGGGAACCATGCGCGGCATCTCCGGGCTGGCGGCACAAGCGGCCCGTGACAAGTTCCGCCTGAACACGCCACTGGTGGCGATCGGTGTCAAGGGAACCGACTTTGTCACCCAGGCCGATGCCAAGCGCGCGGTCGTCCTGGTCAACCAGGGGGCGATCGTCCTCGCCCCGCTCGATAACGTTTGCCGTGTCGACGGTTTCGGGCCCTGCGCCACCCCCCGCTCCCGGGAACTGGCGGCGACCATGGACGGCATGGCGCTGGTGTATCGCCAGGCGGCCCGCGAACCGCTGCTGCAGCCGGTCAATTCGCTGCAGGGAGGAGACAAGATCGCCCCGACCTTGTTCCAGGAACGGATCAGCAGCGCCAGCACGGCGACCGTGGTGGCGGACGGCAAGGACCACGGTCGGGCCTTGTCCGAGGAAGCGGCCGCTGCGATGGAAAGTCTGCGCCTTGCACGGCAGGCAGCGGAAAGCAAGGTGATCCCTCCGACCAACAGCCTGATCTGGGGACGCTGGGGCGACAACGTCAGACCGGGCGACAACCTGACCGTTCCCTTCAAGGAGGCGCTCAGCGGTAACCGTGTGACAGTTGGTGACGGCTACTATTTCCTGTTCCGTAACGAGACCATCACCAATACCCTGACCAATGCCAGCGGCCTGGCGAATTTCCGTCTCGAAAGCGGCACGGCCTCCTACCGTGATCCGTCCAACGTGGTATCGGCGGCGACCGTCGACGGCGGTTCGCTGAGCATCGATTTCGGTCGCAACACCTTTGCCACGCAGCTTGCCGTCACCGCCCAGAAGACCGGGATTCAGGTGGTGACCGCGACCGGAACGATCGACCGGACGACCGGGATCTTTCTCAGCAACGGGGCCGCCGACCGGGTATCCGGGGCTGTCTCTCTGGATACCAGCCAGGCCGGCTATTTCTTCAGCAAATCCGTCGGGAATGGCGCCTTGATGGGTGCCACGCTTTGGCGTCGCTGAAAGAGCCACATCCATGATCGACCATCTCAGAGGGATTTCTCGTCGCATCCCTCCGGCATTCGCCGCGGGCCTGCTGCAAAAGCCGGCGCGGCTGCGACTCGCCGCCCTGTTCGCTGCCACGCTCCTGACACTGCTGGCCATTGGCCTGTCGGATTTGTCCCAATGGGACGAACTTTCAGCCGGCCTGTCCTGGCGAATGGCCGATCAGCAGGCCGTCGAACGCCGCGTCGTGATCGTCGATATCGATGAAAAAAGCATTCAGGCGATCGGCGCCTGGCCGTGGCCGCGCGCCCGTCAGGCCGAGCTGCTCGAGAAGCTGGACCAGGCGGGCGTCAGCCTGAAAATCCTCGACATTCTCTTCGATGGGCCCAGTCCGGACGATGCCCGACTGTCCAGTGCCCTGGCAAGCGCGGTGCCTACGGTCATGGCGCAACTCTTTTCATTGTCGCCCGAGCCGGCAGTGCATAGCGGCCAGCTGGCGGGTGCGCTGCCTTTTCCCAACTGTCCCCGGCCGGTCGAGCGGGCTTATGGCTACATGGCCAGCGACGTTCAGTTGCGCGCTTCGCCTTTCGCCGGTCACATCACGCCGCTGGTGGACCCCGACGGCGCGATCCGCCAGGTGCCGGCCCTGATCTGTCACGACGGCAAAACCTATGCCTCGCTGGCGATTGCCGGCGTCATCGCCGCGAGTCAGTCCATTCCCGAACTGTCCCCCGGCGTATCGCTGCTCGATCCACCCTGGTGGCTTGACCTCGGCGGCCTGCGTCTGCCTCTGGACGATGCCGGTCATCTGCGCGTCTCCTACCAGATGCCGCGCGCCGGCCTGCTGGCCGTCTCGGCCGCAGACGTGCTGCAGGGCAGGGCGCCGGTCGACCTGCTGCAGGGCGCCTGGGTGTTGGTGGGGGCCACTGCTTTCGGCGCCCGCGACGCCATCCCCACCCCGCAGGGGCGCGCCGTGAGCGGTGTCGAGGTGCACGCGCAGTTGCTCTCGGCGACGCTCGATGATCGCACGCCCTATCGGCCACGCGGCGCCGCCCTGTGGTCCTGGCTGCTGGGTGGCCTGAGCGCCCTGCTGCTGCTCGTCGCCCTGCGCCTGGCGCCACGCAGTGCAGCGCTCGTCCTGCCCATGGTGGCTCTGGCCAACATCCTGGCGATTTTTGGCCTGAGCACCCTGTTGCTGCTCAACCAGCACCTGTGGCTGGGCTGGGTTGCTCCCGGCGTGTTCACCGTATTCGCTGCCACGCTGCTCAGTGCCGGCGAATTTGCCCGCCTGCGCTGCGAGCGCGAGCGCCTCTACTGCCATCTGGCCAGCTATCTGCCCGAACCGGTGGCGCGCCAGGTGGCCACCCAGGAGCCGAGCGCGCAGGTGCGCGCCACACGCTGCGAAGCGACCGTGCTGCACGCCGATCTGCGCAACTTTTCGGCCTATTGCTCGGGCCGCCCGCCGGAGGAAACCGCCATGGTCCTGCACCTGTTCTTCACCACGGCCAGCCGCATCGTCGAAGCGCATGGCGGGGTGGTCGAACAGATGGTCGGCGACAGCCTGCTGGCGGTCTGGAACGGCTCGGCGCCCTGTGCCTGCCATGGCGCTCGCGCCCTCGATGCCGCGGAAGAGCTTTGGCGGGTCTGTACGCCGCAGTTGCCGCGCATCGCTTCGCGGCATGTGCCGCCGCTCGATCTGGGCATTGGCGTGGAAACCGGTACGCTTCTGATCGGCTCTTTCGGGCCGGCCGCCAGACGGACCCATGCCGTATTGGGTGAAGCAGTGACCGTCGCTACACGCCTGCAAGCACTCACCGGCGAATTGGCCCATCCCATCCTGATCGGTTCGGCGGTGGCCGGCACCGACCCTGAACGCGCACATCGTCTCGGCGATTTCCTGCTCGCCGGAATGACCGCGCCGCGCACGGTGTATGCGATCCCTGTAAAATATCCCAAGGGTCATCTGCGCCTCGTCTTCGACGCGGAAGCCGAGCAGCAAACCAGCGGCTGACTTCGATGCAGCGGCTCTGACCGCTGTCGAATACAGACCCCAGACCCCCTCTCCCCCAACCCCTCCCCCGCGAGGGGGGAGGGGAGCAGGAGGGTCGAAGGCCTGCAGGAAGGTCCAGGAGATTGCTGATCGCCCCTCCCCCCTTGCGGGGGCGAAGGCGGAGTTTCGCGGAGCACCGCCGTAGCCGGTTCGCGATGCAGTGCGGGCCGTAGGATGGGCCAGGGAGATCACTAATCTCCCCTCCCCCCTCGCGGGGGAGGGGTTGGGGGAGAGGGGAAATGGTGACACAAAAATTCGTCAAATCCCTGCGCCAGCACATGACCGAAGCCGAAAATCTGCTCTGGCAGCACCTGCGCGGGCATCGACTGAACGGGGAAAAGTTCAGGCGGCAGCAAGCGATTGGCCCGTATGTAGTGGATTTCGTGCATTTCGGTGCTCGTGTCGTCATCGAAGCGGACGGTGGGCAACACAATGAATCGCCAGGCGATGAAAGACGCGAGGCATGGTTGAAGTCACAGGGATTCCGGATTCTGCGGTTCTGGAATCACGAGATCTTCAATGAAACCGCAGCCGTTCTCGAGGCCGTGCTGGTTGCGGTCGAGTGCAGGCACCCCCTCTCCCCCAGCCCCTCCCCCGCGAGGGGGGAGGGGAGCAGGAGGGTCGAAGGCTGCAGGCGGGCCCGGAAGATCGCTGACCGCCCCCTCCCCCCTCGCGGGGGAGGGGTTGGGGGAGAGGGGGAGTAGTGACACAAGAATTCCTCAAATCCCCGTGCGAGCCGACTGCTCTGGCGGTATCTGCAAGAACATCGGCGGCACGGAGAAAAAGTTCAGGCGGCAACAAGCCATGGGACCGTATGGAGTGGATTTCGTACATTTCGGTGCGCGCCTCGTCGTGGAAACGGACGGTGGGCAACACCATCAATCGCCAGGCGATGAAAGACGAGAGGTATGGTTGAAGTCACAGGGATTCCGGGGCATGCGATGCTGAATCACAACATCAGCAATGGCGCTGTGGCCGTGCTGGCCGCCGGGGACAGGGACTCCCTCTCCCCCAGCCCCTCCCACGGCCCGCGCTGCATCGCGGGCCGGCTGCGGCGGCGCGGAGCGATGCTCCGCGAAACCCCGCCTTCGCCCCCCGCTAGGGGGGAGGGGAGACGGGGCGGATAGCGATCTGCCCAACACTTTCATTCTTGTCCCCGACATCCCTCTCACATTCACCCGACACCCTCTTGTGGTGAGACTTGCATCGACGCCATCGCCATGAGCCGGTCGACCTTTTTCTCCCTTGGCGCCATGATCCTCCGCGGGATCGCGCTGTGGGCTGGGACCGTCGGCCTGGCGGCGGCATTCGAGCCGGCAGTGACCTGCCCCACCTCGTTTCCGGTCCAGCCACCCACCCAGCCGGCCCAGCGCCAGGCCGAGGCGTCTCGCCTCGCCGGTCTGGAAGAGCCCTGCCAGAACCGGGCCGACTATTTTGCCTACCAGGGGGTGCTTCTGCTGACCCTCGGGCGCCCCCAGAAAGCGGCCCTGGCGCTGGAGAAAGCCCTGCTGCTCAATCCCGACCTGGCCGGTACCCAGCTCGACTACGCGCAGGCGCTCGCGGAAATGGGCCAACGGGATTCCGCCATCAGCCTCGCCAGCGAGGTTTCGCAACATCCAGATATTCCATTTGCGTTGCAGGCGTGGTTGTCCGAGCAACTCGGCGTCTGGAAGGGTGACGGCTGGCTGCTGGACTGGTCGGTCGAGTTCCTGGGGGGCGCCGAATCGAATCTCAACAGCGCTCCCGGCATCCAGTTCCTGACCCTGACCCTGCCCGGCGGCAGCGTCCCGGTGCAACTGGCCGACAACGAGCGCATTCCCGGTGGCGCGGCGCGCACCGCCTGGGTCGGCTCCGCCGCCCGCGCCTGGGGGGGCGGCATGGTCCTGTTCAACGGCGAAATCAGCACCCGCAACAGTCCCGGCAAGTCGGACACCAACCAGGCGATCGTCAGTGCCAACGCCGCCTACTTTCATCCCTTCCTCGACGGGCAGATCGGCCTCCGTTTCGGCCAGACCCGGCTCTGGATGGCCAATCAGCCGACTTACACCAGCACCGGCTGGGGTCTGCTCTACCAGCTCCCGCCGCCATTCGCACCCGCCGGCTGCGCCAGCAATCTTGGCTACAGTGATGAAAACCGGGATTTTCCCGCGGCCCCGCTGCAGGCCGGCCGCTACGCCGGCCCCAAAGCCTGGCTGTTCTGTCGAGGCGAGGTCTGGGATTTCAACGTCCTGTTACAGGATCGCAAGGACCGCGCGCGTGACTCCGACCGGCTGGGCGGCGACCAGCGGCGCTCCGACATTACCCTGGGCATCGCCCGCAGACTGGGGCCGGACACCGTGTCGCTGTGGGTCCAGCGTGGCCGGGACCTCGACGACCTCCCGTACAGCTCGCTGCTCGGCGGCCAGCCGCGCCGCGTCGACCGCCTGGCGGGACGCCTCTCCTACGAGCATCCGCTGGCGGATCAGTGGTCTATTGTGGCTTATCTCGAAAATACGTTGCAAAAAAGCAACATAGCCCTGTTCAATATGGAAAATCATGCGATATACTTCGGCCTCAAGTTTCACGGGCGCTGATCCGGGTTTTTTCTTGCGGCCGTGGGACTGATGGTTTTGTCATAGACAGGGCAGCAAACCGCGAATTTGGTCTTTGTGATTGCAATCACAAACAGGCGGGATTCCGGCAAGCTACCATGTGCTCGTCTGATGGTGTGGCAACTCTGGCGAAAAGCAGGATCGCCCGAGACCAAGCGGTTCCGGGGAAGCAATGCAGCGAAAGCAGACCGGACACGAGATGAAGCACTTTGCCTCAGACTGTTTTGGTGAGTGTCCAAAAACCAGGCCTCGGCTTTGTGCACAAAATTTGTTCAACCTTTGAAAGGAAGTTTGATGATCACCCCCTCCACCAATAGTGTCGTCACTGCACGCTTCGCCGGTGCGATGTACAACCTGGCTCTTAACTACAGCACGACTCAGCAGGTTCTGGCTTCGACCTCGACTCCCGGTGCCATGACTGATCTTGAGAACCAGTTGTTCATCCGCGACTTCTCCAATATGGCGACCGGCGACGTGGCAACCATCGTCGCCACCAATCTGGGGCTGACCGGCGAAGCCTTTGATGCGGCAGTCGTTTTTCTCACCGGCTGGATCACCGGCACCGTCTTTACTGAGCGGGGCGCGGTCATCGCCCAGATCGTGAACAACTTTTCACTGATGACCGAAGACCCGACCTTCGGTACCTTTGCCAAGGCCTGGAACGTCAAGGTTGGTAACGCAGTTGCATACGCACAGAACTCCTCGAGCACGGCCACCATCGCCTTCCCCGATGTTCCCAGTGCCAACCTGGATTCGTTTACGCTCACCAATGGCACCGACATCGCTACCGCCAATATCTTCACGGCGGGCCTGGTCTACACCCCGGGCGGGAACGACCGCATCAACTCCCTGCAGGACGAAGACCAGTTGACCGGCACGGGCAACAACCCGACCCTCAATGCCACGCTGGGTAACGCTGAAGACAACGGCGGCCCGATCATCACTCCAAAACTGACCGGCATTCAAGTCATCAACACCGCTTTCACTGGTTCCGGCCCATCTGCGGTGATCGCACTCGACCTGCAGGATGCTACCGGCCAGACAGAGATCAACATCACCCGCGTCTCGCAGGCGGTCAATACTGCCGAGGTGGGCAATATCATGACGCCCGCTTCTGCGCTCTCGCTGGCCAATACCAATGCTAATCAGACGGGTACCGTCGAGTTCTCTTACGGCGCCAACGTTCTCCGTGGCGACAATACCGGTACCATCGACGTATCCAATGTTCAGGTCGGTACCTTGAACATTGGCCAAAACGCTACCGGTATTGCCACTACCAGCGTTTCTACCAACGGTTTCGAGCACCTGACCCTCAACAGCACCGGCGCCGCCAACACCATCGGCACTTTGGCTATCCCGATGGATACCGGCACCAATGGCAATCTCACTATTACGGGCGACCAAGCGCTGACTTTGGCCAGTCGGGCGAGCATCCTGCTGGCCCCAGGTTCTAGCTTGGTTGAGGGCTCCGTTTATACCGGCGGTGTGACCGGTAACCAGGGCCGTCTGGCATCTATCAATGCTTCCGCGCTGACCGCCTCCCTGGGGCTGAACATTGCCCCCGGTCTCCTGAGCACGGGCAAGGCCGGCACCTCCGGGCAGCCTCAAGACGTCACCATCACGGGAACGAAATTTAACGACACCTTTTATTTGAACGACACCGTCCAAACGAATTCTGATCGTTCAACGGGTGACAAGATCATAGGCGGTGAAGGTGACGATACTCTGGTTGTTTTCTCCGGTGGCGTCGGCGAATCTTTAACCAAAGATGGCATCTCTTATGCGATTCCTGGTCCCAAACTTGTTACCGAGGTGGAAAAATTAGACATCCAGTTGCTCGGAAATGCGTTTGTCGACTTTCTGCGGATTCCTGATGCCAACCTCGTCAGCGTTCGCAATATCGATAGCTTAGCCATCGCCGGAAGTAATAATCGCGTTGCTGCCGACAACGGCAATTGGAAAGCGGATTTGGTCGACCTATCGGCTGAGCAGGGTAAGGCGCTGAATATTCAGCACAGTACTACCACCAACAACTCGATCGTAGATACCACCGTTTTTGCCCATCTGCTAAGCTCGCTAGGTACGAACGATCTCGTCGGCATCAGCATTAACGAAGGGGTCAACTCGGATCCGCGCTTCAACTTCACGCTCTTGACCAGCGGAGATGTTCCGGACACCGTCGGTGTCGAACGTGTGGAAAGCCTGACCATTACCGATACCGATACCGAGTCCAATTCCATTGAACTGGGAAGTGCCGCCAGCCACACGGGAACCATCACCATCGCCGGTGGCCTGGCCGGTACCTTCCTCAATCTCGACGTCAATACCGCTTCTACTGAACTTGGCCTCAATGGCCTGAAGCTGATCGACGTTAGCGGTAATCAGATTGATAATCTCGGTCCTGAAAGTGTCAGGGAAACGCTTGTCGATTCGGCTAAAGGGTGGCAAGACGTCGGTGCCCTGGCGACCGAAGTTCGCCTAGTGGCTGGTGTCATCGACGCGGCTGCTGCAACCGCTGATGTTATCGTGCGTGTCAGCACGACCACGGCCAACACCAACGGTGGGCAGAAGATCACCATGGGGGCCGGTAACGACACCGTAATCTTCGACGATATCGGCGTCTCCTCGGCAACCCGTGGCAACGCGGGTCTGACCAACGCCGACACTGTCGTGGGAGGGTCAGGTGCCAATGTTCTCGCCATCGACGGCGACGGTGTGAAAATCGTTCTGCAGCAGTCCGAGTGGGACAACGTCTCCGGCTTCCAGACCATCTACCTCGCCGGCAACGGCGGCGGTCAGGGACTCCCGGCGCAGTATTTCCTGCAACTTGACAACGACCTGATCACCAAGAACGGCATCGATGGGAATCTGATTACTATCGACAACGATGATGACTCCCAAGTTTCCAAAGTGACCAACACCGACGTACGCCTGAGCAACAACAGTGTTCGTATCGACGCCACGACACTGTCTGCTGACAAGCACTTCGCCTACGACGGCGAAGAAGGTTCGGGCTCGACTATTGACCGCTTCGTGGTGAACGATCAGAACACCAACGGCGGCAATGTCATCGATGGTGGCGACGTCAACATTGTGGAAGGGGTTTCCGGGGGGGTGACTCGCCAACTGGCGGGTGTCCAGTCCCTCGATGTTCTGGAAGTCCGCAACACCGCTACGGTGACCACAGCCGACCTGACTCAAGTCAAGAATGTCGGTACGATCGTGATCAACAATGACCAAGCCGTTGCCCAGACGCTGAACCTTGTCCTTAACAGCACGGTGGTGGACGCCCTGAGCGACTCCGGCCATACCGCAACCCTTGCTGAAAAGGAAACCCTGACCATCGTCGCCAACGATGGACAGATGACCGACGCCGCGGGTAGCCCGATTGCTCCGAGCGCGGCCTCCGTCATCAGCCTCAACGCGCGCGAGGTCTCCGGTGCCTTCAATCTCAACATTACCGGCGATCAGGTTTTTGCGGGCAACGATACGCTGAACCTGGCGGTCAACCTCGGTGGGGGCAAGAACACCATCAACCTGGGCGCGGGTACGGATGCGATCAACTTCTACACCGTTGCCGGTGTTCAAGTGCAGACTACCGCTACCGGCCTGAAGTTCGTCTCGGCCAACGGCCTGTCGACTCAGGACGTCGATCTGGATGCAGGGAATACGATCAAGTACTTCGACCAGACCACTGGCGCTGAGTTGACCCTGACCGGTGGTGTGCTCGTTCCGGGTACTGGACCTGGACCTGGACCTGGACCTGGACCTGATCCCACGAAGACCGTTGTGAATATCGCTGTCGGCTCCACTGCTGACGTGATTGGCAACAACACCGTTGCCGAAAACTTTAATTTCAATGCGGTATCTGCTCGCGCAACGGCGGACGATACCCAGCGCAAGATCGTCAACTTCGAAGCAACAGGCGGTAAAGACGTGCTGACCTTCGATTTGCCAACCGCGGCCGCTACGACCACTCTGGCTGCTTTCTTGGGCGCAGGGATTCAAGGTGTCACCGCGGCAGTAGTCGAAATTGGTTCGGGTGCTGGAACCGTGGTAGACTTCGGTCCTGATGGCAATGCTAGTGCGTCAGTCACCCTCCTGTTGGCTGGCATTCTCAACCCTGCTGATGTTGTGGTAAACATTATTTAAGGGAACCCAGCAGGCAGGCTCACCGCCTGCCTGCAGTCTGTGTTTTTTGTTTATTTTGGAGATTAATTACCATGGCTATCACAAGCGGATCGGATCGCGACTTCGTAAGTTCTCTGGGTACTTTCAATCTTGGACTTGGGGGGGGGGATGACCTTTACGTGCTCGACGGTGAAGGGACCGGCTCCAGCACCAAAATTACAATCGTCGACTCTGGCGTTAACCGTATTCAGCTCACTTCAGGTCTTACCATCAAGAGCAGTCTCGTCGCGAACAATACGACGGTGCTTACACTTTCTAACAACGCCGAGATTACCGTCAGTAACGCGGCACAGTTTACCTACATTATCGGGGGGACGGCGGGTACCGGCGCAGGCGGTACGACACAGACCTATACTCAATTCGCAACCACGACACTGGGTGCGGCGTCCGTTCCAGCGTCCGGGGCAGCGGCCGTTGCTGGTACGCCGAACATAACGGTTGGCGGTTCCACTCCGACTCCCGGTGGTGTTGTCACGCTCACGGTTAATCAGGATATCCCTCCTGCCTCCGCTAAATTCGAGGCCCCGATTTTCACCTCCACTTCTACTGGTAACCAGATTCAAACCCTGACCACGGTTGATCAACTGACTGGCACCACTGCCGCCACTGACGTGTTGAACGCAGTGTTGAACGCTACAGAAGTGTCGACCAAGCCAACCCTCAGCGGTGTTGAAAATGTAAACCTGACGGCGATCGCGGCTAGCATTTTCGACGCTGCCAACAGCACCGGCATCAATACCATTTCCAGTGTGGATTCGAGTAGCAACCTGACTGTACGCAATCTGGCTTCTGGCGCGGCTGTTCAAGTCAATAATAGTAATGTAGGAGTTCATTCGCTGTTCCAGTTTGCCAACAGCGTGGTCTCCGGCACCAATGATGCCGTTACTATCAAGTTGGATGGGGTTGGCCGTGGTGCCACTGCGGGCAACACCCAGATCCTCAACGTGCGGGGCGAGACTGTTGGTAACTTCGAAGTGCTCAACATCGAATCCAGCGGCGGTGCTTCCCGTTTTGCCAATATCGGTTCTGACCCAACGGTAGGTCTCGGGGTTGCGCCGACCGCAGCATCCAGCTTGGTCAAGACCGTCAACGTCAGTGGTACCGCTAACCTCCGCGTTGACAACGCCCTGCTGAACGTGACCACGGTGGATGCCCAGGCATTTGGAGGTAATCTGCGCGTGTTGCTGGACGCTACCAAGAACGTGACCGTGACCGGCGGCAATGGCGCTGACTATATCGACTTTGCTGCTGGCCTGAGCAACTCGGATAGCGTGAAGGGGGGGGGCGGCCGTGACGTCATTGCAGTGACCAGTAATGCTGGCGTCGGCGATGGCAACAAGGTCACCGAAGTCGAAACGTTGCGTAACGACGGCGCAGCTGCTGCTACCATTTTCGACTTGAGCAAGGTCGCCAGCTTCGACTCCGTGGTTCACAACACTGCCAACACGGCCACCTACAACAACCTGAGCAAGACTGGCGCTGCTGACGCAACCATGGGTGTGACTCAGTTGAGCACCGGTGCGATAACCGTGGGGGTGAAGGATGCCAACGTGCTGGGTTCCAACAGCGACGTGCTGCAGGTGAGTGTGGGTACTGCACTCAACACTGCTACTTTTGTAGCGGGTGCGGTGACCACTTCGGCAATCGAGAAAATTGTCGTGGATGTCAAGGACGCAGGCGCTAACACGGCAACGGCTGCTGGGGCTTTTTTGACCGCTGATACGGCCATTACTACCGTCGAGTTCAAGGGGGGTAGCATTGGCACGGCTTTTAACGCTGGTGCGATTGCCGGTTCTGGCGTATTGCTGACGAACATTGACGGTTCTGCCTTTGTCGGTAATCTGACCGCTTCTGGCAACCTATTCTCCCAAGTGATCAAGGGTGGCTCCGGTAACGATGTTCTGTCAACCGGTGGCCGTGCAGCATTTGCTCTGGGCACGGTGGCTGACACCCAGACCGGCAACACTGGTTCTGACACCTTCTCATTCGCCGCTGCTACTGGCGCATTGACTGATGCCAGCTTGACAGCAGCCAATTTAACTGCTGTTGATGCGGCCGCGGCAGTCGCTGCTACCAACCGCGGCGAAATTTCTACCATTACTGACCTGAACTTGGGCGGGGCTAACACGGGTACCCGTGTCGACATCATTGATCTGGGTACGCCGGGCGCTGGTTGGTCGATTGGTGATTTTGAGGCTGGTGCCATCCAAATCGTCAACGGTGGTGCAGTAACTGCTCTAACGGGTCTGAATTTGGGCGCGGCTCTTAATACGGCCGTGGCCGATACCGGCATTCTCGGTTCTGCTACTCAGTCGACTACCTTGACGGTTGCAGGAATTGCTGGGGGAACGACCAATGCAAAGGCGGGTCTGTTCAGCTGGGCTGGCGACATCTACTTGGTTGCCGCTTCCAACCGTACGCTTGCCGATAACTTTGGCGCCGTGGCCGGTGAAGACATCATCATCAAGGTGACCGGTGTGACCGGTACGCTGGACGCATCTGACTTCATCTAAAGCAAGCATTAGGGGGATGCACGGTTATTTTGGCCAAATCATCCCCCCCATGACCCTCAGCCAACCGAGGGTGCTATAGACTCGAACCCCGCTGCTCACAAAGCAGCGGGCTTTTTTCTGAAACAAGGGAAAAGGCAAGGAAAAGGGGGCTGGTACAATTGTTTGCGGTGGAGAAAGAAAAAAAGGGGCCAGGCTGTTCGCCGTGATCGGCGGTATATCCAGCGGGTTGAAGTCCCGTGAAAGGAATTGTCCGTACGCCTTTCTAGCGCCGGGAAGCAGCGTTCGAGTAATCGGAAGTCGTCAACTTGATGTGGTCTTTCGAGAAGATCAGTGTCGTGCCCGTCTGGGGCACTCCGCGCGGAACCTCTCCGTTCTGCGCAAGTTTGTTCTGGCCTCTTGGCGCAAAGAAGAGGGCTCCAAGATGGGCTTGAACCGCCGCCGTCTTCATGCCGACCGAAACGAGAGCTATCGTGAGTCATTGATCACTTTGGCTTTCTCCGACCGGACGCTCATCAATTGTATGAACTCTGCGTAAGCGATTGCCCTGAAGGACTATCCCCTTTACATCGGAGAGTTGCTGGTATCGATGTGCATCGCATGCGGCATGTCGTGACGGTGCTGATTGAAGGAGACGATGGCACGCTCAGCAAGCATCAGCGAGAGTTTGGTGGCTTCAAGCGCGACATGAAGGCGATGGCGGCCTGGCTGCAAGAGCTTGGTGTAGAGTGGGTGGTGATGGAGAGCACGGGCATTTACTGGAAGAGTGCGCATGCGCATATCGAACGGGTGGGCATTCCTGCGTTGGTCGTGAATGCGCATTTCATCAAATATGTGCCGGGCCGCAAGACCGACATGGGTGATTCGGAATGGCTGGCTGTGCTGGCGCGGTTTGGGCTGGTGCGGGGCAGCTTCATTCCGCCGAAAGACTTGCGTGAATTGCGCCTCCTCTCGCGCTATCGCCGCAAAGTTTCGCAGATGCTCGCGAGCGAAACCAACCGGATGCACAAAGTGCTTGAGGATGGCGGGATCAAATTGGGTGCCGTCGTCTCCGACATCAAAGGGGTTTCCGCACGCGAGATGGTGGCTGGGCTGATTGAAGGCAAACCGCTTGGCGAGATGCTCGCTATGGCGCGTGGCAGCCCGAAGAACAAACGCGACGACCTGGCCGTATCGCTCGATGGCGATCTCTCGCCACGCCATTTGTTCGTCCTGCGCCAGTTGCATGAGCACGTGACCGCATTGGAACGACAACTCGCCCAAATTGATGCCGAATTGTTTCAGGCGATGACGCCTTACCACTGGGCCTGGGTACTCCTGCAGACGATTCCCGGCATGGATGCCATCGCCAGCGCCATGATCCTGATTGAGATCGGCGACGACATGTCGCGTTTTGGCGATGCCGACAGACTGGCCTCATGGGCCGCCCTGTGCCCTGGCAACCATGAATCGGCGGGCAAGCGAAAATCAGGAAAAACGCGAAAAGGAAACGCCATTGTTCGTTACCTCTTGTGTGAGTGCGCGAATGCAGCGCGAATGACGAAAAGCAGTTTGGCCTCCAAATACCGCAACCTGAAAGTTCGCAAGAGCCACAACAAGTGCATTGTTGCCATCGCACATAAAATGATTCGCATCATCTATTTCATGCTGTCGCGGCGTGAGCCTTATCGTGATCAAGGGGTGAATTACGAGGCCATGTCCGCTCGAAAGAACGCTTCACGCTGGATCAAGGCCCTCAAAAATATCGGCAAGTTGCCAGAAGCAACCGCTGCCTCAGCCTGACCAGCCATAATAGCTTCACTTGACTATCCTGCTGACCGCGTGAGGTCTTTGTTTGTCTTTGTTCCCCGGGCTTTCACGGTAACCAGAAAGAAAGCATGTACCAGAAACCCGAACTCCTTGATCAGTCGACGCACG
>NZ_JAYMYJ010000066.1:0-15029 GCF_035668035.1 Candidatus Thiothrix phosphatis
CCTTTCAGAAATTTTATTGGCTGGGGTTGACGGTGGAGGCCATATACAACTTGTTGGCGCTTTATTTATGACCAAGTTAAATCTAACTGCTTGTGTGTGATGGCACAGTCACGCAGATATAAATTAATCAGACTCTGGTAAGGAATGCCCTTGTCCTCAGCCATGCCCTTGAAGTAATCAACAGTATCCTGGTCTATACGGATAGTAATCTGCTGCTTCATCCGCTTGGCATAAGGGTTAGGGACACTGTTGGTAAAATCATAGCTCTCACGCATAGCGACCACCTTCATATTGCCGTTTTTCGGACTTGTCCGCTTTTCGTGCGGAGATGATACGGATCGTATCTTCATCTCGCTCACAGTGGCAGACAACCAACAGCCTCGAATAAGCACTCACGCCCATCAGGATGAAACGCTCCTCTCCGTCGGAGTGGTCAGGATCGGGAATGAGGCGACCAAGCTCATCAGCAAAAGCAGTCTTGGCTTCCTCGAAAGAGACACCGTGCTTCTTTTGGTTCAGGGCGTTCTTGTTGTCGTCCCACTCGAAATTTAGGCTGTTCATGCATTGATGATATAACTACATTGTAGTGCATGGCAACTTGAGTTTGTCTATCATGTAATGACATGTTTTTTAAACGATATTTTGTTTGGTGTGATTTGTTTTCGCGCATCAGCGCCTTGTAAACGTCGGGTTGGCAGCAATTTTTGGCAGATGAATCGAAGCACTTTTGTTGTCAGCGAAGGGAAACTGTTCTTTTTTCGGTGGTTCAGTTTGGTGTGGTCTGTCACGCATCAACGTATTGTGAAAATTGGATTGCAACCATTTTTGGTAAATGAACCGAAGCGCTTTTTTATCTGCAAGCTCTGTACACGACAATTTTCCTAATCATTGGTGGCTCATTATGTGTTTCGGGGTCTTAGCCGAGCAACAGTGCCAACAAGGAATGCAGCGCCGCTTGCCCACGTTTCCTGATGTTGTGCAGGCACTCGAAGAAGGCGAGGCAACATGGCAGTTTTTCTTGGGAGATGCCCCGGTGCGGAACGTGTCAACCTATTTTGAGCCAGCCGCCTAATAGTTAACTTGCATTTGCCCGTAATCGTTTCAGGGTTGGGAAATCCCAAAGAGCCGTAAAAGGCAGGTCTTATTTCGCACTGATATTTGCATCACATGATGATGACTTTCTGTATTTGTCATACACTTCACCATAATGGTGAAATATGATGATAGATGGTGAAGCAATGGCCAATCAAACAATCAAGCTCGGTGGTGATGGTGGTACAGTCCGTGCCACCATCAGCTTCCCAGCGGAACATTACGCTGAACTCGAACAGATCGCGCAGAAGAAAAAAGTATCCGTGGCGTGGATCGTTCGGGATGCAGTGGAAAAATATCTGACCGATCAATGGCCATTGCTGGGAGTTCAAGACAAAACGGAAGGCATAAAATGAATAAAAAAACCGTTTTGACCAAAAATTATACAGAAACTTCTATTATCTCTAGAAAATTGGAACGTCTGAAGCGAGGTGGTAAACCCCGTGTACTGGATCTTTTTGCCGGATGTGGCGGTATTTCGCTAGGTTTTCACGCTGCTGGTTTTGAGATGATCGGCGCAATTGAAATTGATAAGGCCGCTGCTCGATCACATGCCTTGAATTTTCATGGAAACCTGTCACCAGAATTGTTTGAAATTCATGCCAGACCAAGAGACATCACCATCACTGAACCCGATGAATTGATGGCTGGGTATGGCGTTGCTGAACCTGCGGATACCCAAGTGGATGTCATTGTGGGGGGGCCTCCCTGCCAAGCATTTGCCCGTGTTGGTCGCGCGAAGTTGCGTGAGGTGGCGGAGCACCCGGAGGCATTTCTGGTTGATCCTCGCAGTAACTTGTATCTACGGTACCTGGATTATGTCCGAGCATTGAAACCAATCGCTCTGTTGATGGAAAATGTTCCGGATATTCTCAATTATGGTGGCCACAACGTAGCCGAAGAAGTCTGTGAGGTTCTGGATGATCTAGGTTATGAACCACGTTATACAATCCTTAACGCAGTCTTCTATGGCGTACCCGAGATGCGGGAACGTATGGTGCTGGTAGCCTACCGTAAAGAGCTGAAGGCTGGGCAGTGGCACCCACAACCGACGCATTGGATTGATCTTCCTCAGGGCTATCATGGGTCAAGGCAGGTAGCCTTGCAAACCGTTCGTGGTGATCTTTTCAAGGAGAACCATTATTTTTCTGATCCACCAGAACCTCATCCAGATCACGCGCTTCCTGCTGTGACCGCAGAACAAGCTTTGTCTGATTTACCGAAGATTGATGATACATCAGAGCAAAAGCAGCGCAAGGGGCCTAGGCGGTTTGACCAGTTCGTCCGTTATCCTGGCCCTCCTAGAACTGATTACCAACGGTTGATGAGGCAATGGCAAGGGTTTGAATCTATGCAAGGGATATACGATCATGTTATCCGCTATATTCCTCGCGACTACAAACTTTTTGCCCGAATGCAGCCTGGCGACCAATACCCTGAAGCACATCAGTTATCGCTCAGAATGTTTGAGGAGCGTCTTCAGGAAATTGAACGCAAGGAGATGAGTCGCTTGTTGCCGGGAACAAAACGCTATGAGCAGGAAAAGCAAGAATATGTTCCGCCTTATGATCCAGGCAAGTTTCCCAACAAATGGAGAAAGATGGAGGCGGACAAACCGGCACGGACGCTGATGGCGCATCTAGGCAAGGACAGCTATTCCCACATCCATTATGACAGTGTTCAGGCGCGCACAATTTCTGTGAGAGAAGCGGCAAGACTGCAATCATTCCCGGATGGTTTTGTGTTTGAAGGGCCAATGAACCCGGCTTTCAAGCAAGTGGGCAATGCTGTGCCGCCATTAATGGCCAAAGCAGTGGCAGACTTGATGATGGAACAAATTGAAAAAGCGAGAGAACATGAATCGGAAAATTGCGCTCAAGCGGTTGTCGTCATCTGACCTGACACTCTTTGAACACCATTACCGAAATTCCAGTGGGGCAAAGCAAAAAGCCATAAACCTGGATGCAGCGGTTTTTGTCGGCACACTATTTCCAAGTTTGCCGGACAGACTCGACGTACTGAGGGACAGGGTTATTATCACGCTTACCATTTATGGTCCTGGTGGGGTGGGCGCTCATACCATCACCCGAAAGATATTGAAACAACAGAAAAACTGGCGGCTCAATGGCGAGTTGATTTTTAATCCGCCCGAAGAGCCATCCAGATATGACCTGTTGGCGAAAGGTGATTATGCAATTTTCGACTTTGCTGGCGACCCTGAGCCACACACGGCACGTATGTGTCTGGCAGCCAGGAACATACCGCAAGATACCCTGCTACATACTGCGTTGGAAAACCGCTATAGAGCTTCTTTCTCATCTCATAAAGGGATGATGGAAATTTCCCCCGATGATCTGGCTGAGGTGTTAAACAATATTGATCTGCCAGAAAGTCATCCTGTTTTGGACTTCATTGACTTCGACGTGCTTGAAGATGCCTCACAGGGTGGGCTTGATGGATTGGCCAAACTTAGAAAACGCAGACAAACTCGGGGCGTTAGCAGAGAGGAATTGAATAGGGCAAGACAGGGTGCTGACCGGATTGGAAGACTCGGAGAAGAGGTTCTGAATTCGTGGCTGGCTTTGCAATTTCAAGCTGGATGCGGTTCTGAGTACCAATGGGAATCAGACATCAATGCTGTGGCTCCATACGACTTTACCTTGATGCCTGAAGGGAAAGCAAAACGCAGGGTCGATGCCAAATCAACTGCCGGTGATTTTCGTAACCCTGTCCATGTCTCCATGGCGGAGCTGTTGGAAATGGCTCAGGGAGGGCATCCCTATGATCTTTATAGGTTGTATATGGTTACCGCTTTCTCAGCACATCTTCGTATTGCCAGAAATCTTGGCCAATTTGCGCAAGATATATTGGCTCAGTTTGCCAACCTGCCACATGGAATCACTGTCGACGGTACATCAATCAGTCCGGATACCTTGAGTTTTGAAGACGAAATCATGATTGATCTCTCAGAAAATACTGATGATACGAATGAAAGTGAAAGCTTCGACAACAACTGATCCAGCCCGGATACTGATAGATGTACTTTCGCCGGAGCAGTGAAATGATTTATCCATCCTCAGTGACGGGGCGGTTGCATAATATCGGCTATCAAGGTTTGTCAGCTTTCTGCGCAAGTTCGCCACCTTGCTGTCCCTCTTTACAGCAGGTATGCGAATGGGCACCCGGCACCGGATCGAAACCGCCTTCATGCCAGGGATTGCAGCGCCCGATGCGGCGGAGCGCCAGCCAGCTTCCTTTCAGTGCACTGTGTGTTTCGATCGCTTCGCGCGCGTAGTGGGAGCAAGTGGGGTAAAAACGGCAGTTGCTGCCCAGCAAGGGGCTTAGGAACAGCTGGTAACCACGGATGATCAGGAGCAGGAGGTGTTTCATGCCGTCACTTTAAACCTGCCAATGTCGCACCACAAGTGTTAGAATTTTCTGCAAAATAAGCAGGGGCATTTGGGGCTACATTATGCTGGATCAGGCAATCTGGATCGAAATCATTCGAATAACGCCGTCGTTGTTATGGCTGCTGCTCGCCTGCGTGGCGTTGGCGCTGGTTTACGAACCGTTCATGCAGTTTCTTCCACCCTACGGCTCTGCGGTCAGGAGCGCCAATATTGACGCTGCGCTGGAACGCTTCGGGCGTTTGCTGGAGCAAGCGGTCGAACTCGCCCGCAGGAATCCGCAATGGCAGGTGGAAGTGGCGGCCAGCGACAAGGAAAGCGTCATGCACCGCATCCGCCGCAACTGGGATGTGCTGCAAGGCTGCCGGGCGTTGGTGTTTGATGACAAACCGGACACGCTGCTCAATGAAATCTGTATGTTGCAACAGCTGGGCATCGAGGTTGAGGCCGTATCCCTGAGCAGCGAGGCGCTGGCCAGGCTCAAGGATGCCCATTTCGACCTGCTGATTTCGGACATCGCCCGCCCGGAAGGGCAATCGAATGGCGTCGTCACCTTGCAGACCTTGCATGAACATTACCCTGACCTGCCAGCGGTTTTTTACATTGGCAATTTCAACGCCGAAGACGGTGTGCCGGTCGGCGCTTTTGGCATCACCAACCGCCCCGACGAACTGATGCACCTGCTGCTGGATGTGCTGGAGCGCAAACGGCTGTGACGCCAGCGGCCTTTACGCGTAAAGCGTTTCCGGATCAATCAGCACGTCGCGGTCAATGATGACCTGGTCGCCCTCCACCTTGTGGTAGAAACAGGAGCGCCGCCCGGTATGGCAGGCAGGCCCGATCTGGTCGACCAGCAGCAGCAGGGTGTCAGCGTCGCAATCGTAGCGGAATTCCTTCAGCATCTGCACCTGCCCGGAGGATTCGCCCTTGCGCCAAAATTTATTGCGCGAACGCGACCAGTAGCAGACACGCCCAGTTTGCAGGGTTTCCTCGATGCTGGTGCGGTTCATCCACGCCATCATCAGCACTTCGTTGCTGTCATACTGCTGGGCGATCGCCGGGATCAGCCCATCAGCGTTGTATTTGAAGGAATCAAGGGCTTCGGACAAGGTGACAGGCGCCATCAGATCACCTGCCCCGGCGCTTTGCGCTGGTAACCGGCCGCATCCAGTTTGGCCAGGTAATCCGCCCAGTTCTGTTCTTTGTTCTTGCCCAGGTTGTACAGCAGGTTCCAGTCGTAAATGCCGCTGTCGTGGTTGTCGTCAAAGAACAATTGCACGGCGTAATGCCCGACCGGCTCAATGGCGGTGATGTTCACGTTTTCCTTGCCGATTTGCAGCTTTTCCTGCCCCGGCCCATGCCCACGCACCTCGGCAGAAGGGGAATTGACCCGCAGGTATTCGCAGCTCATGGCATGCACTTCGTCACCCGGCCATGTGATCAGCAGTTCGCGGGTTTTCGGGTTCAGGGTAATGTCGATCGGTGTCATGTGGTGTCCCTTTACAAAATGTAGCGGCTTAAATCTTCATCCTTGACCAGTTCGCCCAACGTGTTGTCGACGTAGGCGGCGTCCACGGTCATCCGGGCGTCGCAATCAGGGGCGTCGAACAGCACATTTTCCAGCAGGCGCTCCATCACGGTATGCAGGCGGCGCGCGCCAATGTTTTCTGTGCGTTCGTTGACCTCGAAAGCGATTTCCGCAATCCGCCCCACCGCATCGGCGGTAAAGGTCAGCGCCACCCCTTCGGTGGCCAGCAGCCCTTGGTACTGCTCAGTCAGGGAGGCGTTCGGCTCGGTCAGGATGCGCTCGAAATCGTTGGCGCTGAGGGCGTCCATTTCCACGCGGATCGGCAGGCGCCCCTGCAATTCCGGTATCAGGTCTGAGGGTTTGGAAACGTGGAAGGCACCGGAGGCGATGAACAGGATGTGGTCGGTCTTGACCATGCCATATTTGGTGTTGACTGTGCAGCCCTCAATCAACGGCAGCAAGTCACGCTGCACGCCTTCGCGGGAAACGTCCGCGCCGCTGACCTGCCCATTGCGCGCCACCTTGTCGATTTCATCGAGGAACACGATGCCGGTCTGCTCAACGGCGAACAGGGCTTTCTGCTTGAGCTCCTCTTCGTTGACCATCTTGTTGGCCTCTTCTTCCGTCAGCGCCTTGAGTGCGTCCTTGATCTTCATCTTGCGCTTGCGCTTGCGGTTGCTGCCAATATTTTGGAACATGCTCTGCAATTGGCTGGCCATTTCCTCCATCCCCGGCGGCGTCATGATTTCCACGCCGACCGAACTGGCTGCCACCTCCAGCTCGATTTCCTTGTCATCAAGCTCGCCCTCACGCAATTTCTTGCGGAATTTCTGGCGGGTGGCGGAATCATCGCGCGCCGGTTTGGCGGTTTCCTCTTCGCCGGTGGCAAGCCATTCACTGACGGGAGTCTCCTTGCGCGGGGCTGGCAGCAGGATGTCAAGGATGCGTTCTTCCGCCGCTTCCTGGGCGCGGTAGTTGACCTTGGAAACCTCCTGTTCACGCAGCATCTTCATCGCCATGTCGGCCAGGTCGCGGATGATGGAGTCGACTTCCTTGCCGACGTAACCGACTTCGGTGAACTTGGTGGCCTCCACCTTGATGAAGGGGGCGTTGGCGAGCTTGGCCAGACGGCGGGCGATTTCGGTCTTGCCGACGCCGGTGGGGCCGATCATGAGGATGTTTTTCGGCGTGACTTCATGGCGCAGCGTGTCATCCAGCTGCTGGCGGCGCCAGCGGTTGCGCAGGGCGATGGCGACGGAACGTTTGGCCTTGTCCTGACCAATCACATGCTTGTCCAGTTCCTGGACGATTTCGCGGGGGGTCATGGTCGCAACAGCCATTTTAGAGTTCCTCGATGGTCAGGTTGTGGTTGCTGTAAATGCAGATGTCAGCAGCGATGTGCAGCCCTTTTTCGACGATGTCGCGGGCGGGCAATCCGGTGTTTTCCAGCAGGGCGCGAGCCGCCGCTTGGGCGAAGGCACCGCCGGAGCCGATGGCGATCAGGTCGTTTTCCTGCTCCACCACATCGCCGTTGCCGGTGATCAGTAGGGAAGCCGTCGCATCCGCCACGATCAACAGGGCTTCGAGGCGGCGCAGCATGCGGTCGGTGCGCCAGTCTTTCGCCAGCTCCACCGCCGCCCGGGTGAGGTTGCCGTTGTACGCCTGCAACTTGCTTTCAAAGCGTTCGAACAGGGTGAAGGCGTCCGCTGTGCCGCCCGCGAAGCCCGCCAGCACCTTGTCATTATACAGGCGGCGCACCTTACGGGCGTTGCCCTTGAGCATGGTGTTGCCCAGCGTGACCTGCCCATCACCACCCACCACGACTTTCCCGTCGCGGCGCACGCTCAGGATGGTGGTTCCTCTGTATTGTTCCATTGCGGCTCCAGATTTTTTATCAGGGGTATAGCTTGTGGGCGTAAGCTGCGAATTTCAAGGCTTAGGGGCAACCCGCGCCCCCACAAAAAAATTGTTGTTTCAGAAGCAAACTTCATAAGTGTAATATAATCGGGCTGTTGTGGCAGTTTTTCCTTGAGCTTCAATATGTTATTTACACAACAAAGTTGCGCTTACGCCACAATGGTTTTTACTTTGAGGGCCTGAAGGAGGTGCTGTATGAGTATGGTTGGCCTGGTGGTTTTCGCCATCATCGTATTGGCGGCATGCTACACAACCTGTTGCCTGCACCAAGGGGAAGGACGCAAAAATGTCCTGCCCGAAATTGAAAAAGCCAAGCTGTTGTGATCAAGCTTCCCAAACAAATAAATCCAGAAAGACCCACCCACCTGATAGAAAGAAAAATGACCTGCCCGCTACACGCGGGCAGTGTTTTATCTGGGGCTAGTGTCAGGATGGCGGCTTTTCACAACGCCTTTTGCTGATACATGGGGTTCGCCAGCGCTATCGGCGCAGACTTGTAGCGCGCCTTCGCCCCCAGCTCAATCTTCCCGTAACGGATGGCCGCCTGCTTCAGCGTGCTGGCGTATGCCTGTTGCTGCAAGGGGTTAGCTTGCGGTTGGGAGGCGTAATTGTCAGGCCAAAGCCGTTGCATGCCCTCGTTGCTCCTGAAGTTGACCACCCAGGGGCGGGATTCAGTCCTGCCCAGTTGGAGCATGGCCAGCACACAGTCCGCCGTGCTTTGGTTGTTCGCCACTGGGATATTCATCAGGGTTGCCAACCGCAACAGGGCTTTGACATCCGCGTCGTGCGGCATGGTTGAGAGCGGGTCCCAGAAAAAAATCAGGATGTCGATCAAGCCTTCCGAAATCCTGGAGCCAATTTGCTGGTCGCCGCCATAAGGCCCGCTGCGTAGGCAGATGATGTCCAAATCCGCCTGTTCCGCAATCAGCTTGCCAGTGGTGCCGGTTGCGTACAGTTCGTAATTGGACAGTACATGGTGGTTTTCTTTTGACCAGTTAATAAGCGCCGGTTTGAGATTGTCGTGAGCGACCAGCGCAATCTTATGCTTTTGTACGTTCATGAAGCCCCCGCATCGATTTGTTGTGTTAATGTCATTTTTAGTGTGATTAATGGTACAGCGATGATAGAGGATTGCGCAATAAAGACAAGCAGATTTTACAAGCCTTCACTGACGATTCATTCAGTTTCCTGCCCTCGGCACGGACGGACGGCTGCTTCACAAAACTTTACAAACGGGCCGTAATCCAGCAATACAAGCCCTGCATGATAAGCACATGCCAGCCGGGAAACGGCGGCAGACAGGAACAACCTGTTGATACCTAAATCTTTATGGAGTGATTATCATGACAGACGAAAAACAGAATCCGACTACCGAAACCCCTGCAACCGACAACGCTGCCACAGCGGGCGGCGGCGCAGACCACCACCACCCGCATGACCGTGGTTGCTGGCGGCATCACCACTGCCATGGCAGGCCGCGTCGCTGGAAAATCTTTGGTGCAGTGGCCCTGATCGCCCTGTTCGGCTTCGTCCTCGGCAAAGCCAGCGGGCATCACCAGTGCGATCACGGGCATTACGGCCAGCGTTTCGAACAGCAACAGATGCAATCTGACGCCAGCGCCAGCCGCTCCGAATCGTTGAGCGTGATCCTCGACGGCATCGAAGCCACCCCGCAACAACGTTCCAAAGCGGTGCAACTGTTCCGTTAAGCGGGCTGCATCCCCGCAGCGGATGTGGAATACTCACCTGAAACTTGTGGTGGGGCGGCTCTCGGGCTGCCCTGCCTGTGCGCTTGGCTAGGCCTGTTGCCGTTTGCCTTGCACGCGCAGCGTCAATGAAGTTTTGAGGTTACCGAGTGAATAGACGCGATCTTATCAGGCTGTTTGGCGCAATGCTGTTGGGGTATGCGGGTGGCGGCCATGGCGATAATGGGAACGCCAACCTTGCACCGCGCTCCCGGAAACGCATTGTGGTCATTGGTGCCGGGCTGGCTGGCTTGGCTGCGGCGCAGGCATTGAAAAAGCAAGGGCATGAGGTGCTGGTTGTCGAAGCGCGCGACCGCATTGGCGGGCGCATCTGGAGCAGCGGCCAGTGGCCCGACATGCCTCTGGATTTAGGCGCATCCTGGATTCACGGCGTGAAAGGCAACCCGCTGACCCTCATTGCCGAGACAATCCAGGCCAACCGCCTAGCCACCCATTACGGGAAGGCGGTCACCTACAACACACAGGGGCAAGCGCTTTCCCAGTCTGAAGAAAACCGCCTGGATAACTTGAGGACACGCATCGCACAAGCGCTGACGCGGGCACAAAAGCAGGACAATGACGTTTCAATCCAGCAGGCGATTGCGCCGTTGCTGGCGGAATTTGCCGCTTCAGCAGAGGAAACCCGCTTTATCCAATTTCTTCTCAACGGTGAGATCGAGCAGGAATATTCCGGCAGTGCGGCAAAGCTTTCCGCACATTGGTATGACAATGGCAAGGAATTTGGGGGCGATGATGCCCTGTTCGCGCACGGTTTCGGCCTCGTCACGGCGTTTCTGGCGGAGGGGCTGGACATCGGGCTTGGCCAGCTTGTCCACGAGATACAATGGGATTCATCGTCCGTGCGGGTGATGACACAAAAGTCCGTGTTTTTGGCCGACCATGTTGTGGTGACGCTGCCGCTGGGGGTCTTGCAGGCTGGCAACGTCCGCTTTTCACCCGCCTTGCCGCCCGAGCAGCAGCAGGCAATTGCCAAGCTCGGCATGGGGGTGCTGAACAAATGCTATTTACGCTTTCAGGAAGCCTTCTGGCCTGACGACGTTGACTGGCTGGAATACATTCCCGCAACCCCAGGAGCCTGGACGGAATGGGTAAGTTTCATGCGGGTCGCCAATATGCCCATATTGCTGGGGTTCAATGCTGCTGACCGGGGACGGGAGATCGAGCAATGGCCGGATCAGCAAATTGTCGCGAGCGCCATGCAAACCCTGAAAACCCTGTTTGGCAGCCATATACCCGAGCCTATTGGTTACCAGCTAACGCGCTGGGCGGCTGATCCGTTTGCCCTGGGGTCATATTCCTACAATGCCGTCGGTTCCACCCCACAGATGCGCAAGGCGCTGGCCAAGCCATTGGGCAAGCGGTTATTTTTTGCAGGTGAAGCATGCCATGCAGATTATTTCGGCACTGCACATGGGGCTTACCTGTCCGGCCTGCAGGCAGCGGAGGCAATCCTTGCGGCTTGAACGCTGGGCAGGGCGTTGCATGCTCGCCCCAGCAGATGTGGAATATTCACCTGAAACCAATGGCAGGGCAGCTTGCGGGTTGCCCCGCCTGTGCGCATGAGGAAGGAAACATGCAGGAACGCTTGCTGCTGATTGATGATGATGTGCGCTTGGGCGCAATGCTGGCGCAATACCTGGGTGAAGCCGGTTACGCGGTGACCTGCGCCCACACCGGGCAGGCCGGGATGACGCAGGCGCGGCAAAGCGGTTGGTCACTGGTCATCCTCGACTTGATGCTGCCCGATGCAGATGGGCTGGATTTGTGCCGCCAGTTGCGCAGCGGCCCGACGGCGGACATCCCCATCCTGATGCTGACCGCGCGCGGCGACGCCACCGACCGTATTATCGGCTTGGAAATGGGCGCGGATGATTACCTGCCCAAACCCTTCGAGCCGCGTGAATTGCGCGCCCGCATCAAGGCCATCCTGCGGCGCGGCCTGTGCGACCCGCAACGCTTGCCGCCGCTGCGTTTCGGGCGGCTGGAAATCGACCGCGAAGCACGCGAGGCGCGCGTCGATGGCGTAGTGCGCGACATGACCGGCTACCAATTCGACCTGCTGGCGGCGATGGCGGAACACGCCGGGCGGGTACTTAGCCGCGAACAATTGCTGGATCTGGTCAAGGGCGAATCGCTAGAAGCCTTTGACCGCTCCATCGATGTGCACATCTCGCGCCTGCGCGCCGCCATCGAGGATGACCCGAAAAAGCCGCGCCGTATCCTCACCCTGCGCGGTGCCGGATACGTGTTCGCCCGCCATCAGGATGGTGAGGACATGGCATGAGATGGCGCCATCATCCCCATCTGCATTCCCATCGCCATCACTGGCGCAGGCATCACGGCAGCCACTTGCGCAAGCGGTTGTTCTGGCAGATTTACGTGGTGGTGGTCGGCAATGTGGTCGTGGTGTCGCTGCTGGTCGGCATCCTGCTGCATTTGCGCGGCGAAGGCCATCACCTCCCGATTTTCCCCCTGCTGGCAGTCGCTGCGTTGGTGGTGTCCCTGGGTGCGTACCCGATTTCACGCCGCCTGACTTACCGGCTGGAGCGGCTCAAACGGGGTGTGGATGCGTTGGGCGAAGGCAACCTCAGCGTGCGCGTCAAGGTGGAAGGCTGCGACGAAGTGGCGGCGTTGGCGGCCAGCTTCAACCGTTCCGCCATCCGCATCCAGGCGTTGCTGGCCAGCCATCGGCAACTGTTGGCGAACGCTTCGCACGAACTGCGCTCCCCATTGGCGCGGATGCAAATGGGGTTGGCGTTGCTGGCGGACTCCACCCACACCGAAGATTCACCGCATCTGGCGGCATTGCGGCAGGACATCCGCGAACTCGACCAGTTGGTGGAGGAAATCCTGCTCGCCAGCCGTCTGGACACCCCGGAAATTCCGCTGGAACGCCAGCCCGTCGACCTGGCCGCGCTGCTGGCGGAGGAATGCGCCCGTATCGATGCCGATTGCGAAGCGCAAGCCCTGCAAATCACCGGCGACCCCCGTTTGCTGCGCCGCCTGCTGCGCAACCTGCTGGAAAACGCCCGGCGGCACGGCGGTGGGCAGGTGGAGGCGCGCCTTGCTGCCGGAGCGGGGCAAAGCGTCTTGCTGCAAGTGCTGGATCGGGGTGCAGGCATTCCGGCGGCGGCGCTGGAACATATTTTCGAGCCATTCTACCGTCCGGCGGGGCATGGCGAAGGCCATGGCGGCTGGGGCCTGGGCCTGAGCTTGGTCAAACAGATTGCTGAACGGCATGGGGGGGAGGTGGCGTGCGCACCACGCGAGGGCGGCGGCGCGCTGTTTGAAGTCACGCTGCCCCGGCGGGCCTGAGGCAGGTGCGGGGCAGCCCGCTACGGCAACTGCCCGATTTCCACACTCAACGTTTTGCGTTCGCCATTGCGCAGGATGCCGATGTCCTTACGGCTGCCGGGGCTGGCCGCCGCCACCTGGTTGCGGAAATTGCCAACGTCCATGACCGGCTTGCCCACATAGCTGATGATGAGGTCATCCTTTTTGAAACCGGCGTGGGCGGCAGGTGTGTTGGGTTTCACTTCCACCACCACAATGCCGTTCTGTTCCGCAGGCAGCTTGAAACGGTTGATGAGATCCCGCGTCAGCGGCTGCAACAGGACACCCAATTGCCCGCGCACCACATTGCCTTGCGCAATGAGCTGGTCGGCGACCGTCTTGGCGAAATTGACCGGAATGGCGAAACCAATCCCCATATAGCCGCCGCTGCTGCTGATGATGGCGGTGTTCATGCCAACGACCTGCCCATCCAGGTTGACCATCGGCCCGCCAGAATTGCCGGGGTTGATGGCGGCGTCGGTCTGGATGAAATCTTCATAATCGTTGATGCCGAGTTCCGTGCGCCCTTTGGCGCTGACCACCCCGACCGTCAGGGTATGCTGCAACCCGAACGGGTTGCCGATGGCGAGCACCCATTCCCCAACCTCCAGTTTGGCCGAATTCCCCAAGGGCAAAGGCCGCAGGTTGGCTGCTGGCACTTCCAGCACCGCAA
The DNA here is from genome assembly GCF_035668035.1 of Candidatus Thiothrix phosphatis. NCBI lineage: Bacteria > Pseudomonadati > Pseudomonadota > Gammaproteobacteria > Thiotrichales > Thiotrichaceae > Thiothrix > Candidatus Thiothrix phosphatis. Next base: position 13,717 of record NZ_JAYMYJ010000066.1, read on the forward strand.
TGTCGGAATGCGGGTCAACACCCTTGATGGTCGCATCGAACTCTTTCCCGTCCAACAGCATCACGCGGATGGTGCGGGCATCCTTCACCACATGATAAGTCGTCAGGACATAGCTAAACCCGGCACCATTCCGGAACACAAAACCTGACCCCTGGCTGGTCGCAACCTGTGCTTCCGGCGGCAGGTCGGCTGGCGGCATCAGCCCTTCCGGCAAATCGCCAAACAGACGTTTGAACAGCTTTTCATCAAATGGAAATTGTAGGGAGGCGGGATCAACCGGGTATTCCGTCTGCACAGACACAACCGATGGCGAAACCTGCCGGGCGACTGCCGCAAACGCCTTGCCTGATTCACGCGGGTTTAGCAGTGTGTCTTGCTGGCCGGGAAGGAGCGTGCAACCGGACACAAATACTGTTAGGAAACAAGCTGATAAAAATCTGAGCATGCGGCGGCCATGAGGGTTGGTAAATTGGTGGAAACACTTATACCCTGTTTATCAGATGGACGCTACTACAGCAGGCTGACGGTTGTGTTTGTTGACGGAAACTCATCGTTTCCCGGATTTTGCTGCCAATGAAGCTTAAAAATAACAAAGCCGCACAAGCGTAAACCTGCACGGCCTTGCCGCAACGGAGAAAAAAATCAGGCGGTGGCGGAGACAGCCACTTTGGCTTCCGATTCATGGCTGATGAAGCGATAAGCCGCCGCGCCCAGCACAGCCCCGACAACCGGCGCAATCCAGAACAGCCACAGTTGCATGATGGCCCAATCGCCCGCAAACAGGGCGACGCCGGTGCTGCGTGCCGGGTTGACGGAGGTGTTGGTGACCGGAATGCTGATCAGATGGATCAGGGTCAGGCACAAACCGATCGCAACCGGTGCCATGCCTTTGGGCGCGCGCTCATCGGTGGCACCCATAATGACCAGCAGGAACATCATGGTCATGACAACTTCGGTGACCAGTGCGGACAGCAGCGAATAACCGCCTGGCGAATGTTCGCCGTAGCCATTGGCGGCAAAACCGGCGGCGGCATTGAAATCCGCCTTACCGCTGGCGATCAGGTACAGCACCGCCCCGGCAACCAGGCCGCCCGCTACCTGTGCGGCGATATAAGGCAGCAATTGGTTGGCTGGAAAGCGTCCGCCAGCCCACAAGCCGATGGAGACGGCAGGGTTCAGGTGGCAACCGGAAATGTGGCCGATGGCGTAGGCCATGGTCAGGACGGTCAAACCAAAGGCGAGTGACACGCCCAGCAGGCCAATGCCAACGTCAGGAAATGCAGCCGCCAGCACGGCGCTACCGCAACCGCCCA
>NZ_JAYMYJ010000067.1:0-15002 GCF_035668035.1 Candidatus Thiothrix phosphatis
GGATAGTGCGCTGATTGCAAGCATGGGCGGTTTCGATTGCAAGCACTTACACATATTTGGCTAGATCTATTGCTGACATGATTGTCACCCCTCAATGACTTAACTTTCGCAAAGCTTGCAGTGTCGGTTATTTAAGCCGATCACAAAAGGTGGAAATTTCCACCTCATTCACTGATAAGTTATTGTTCAAAAAGGAGGTTTATTGATTATTTTATCACCACATGCCAAGAATTGGGTAGCACTTTACAGCCATGCCCCTTGTTTGTGTGATTTTTGCACTAGTCAACTGTGATTAACTATAACCATTATTACTATACAACAAATGGTGGTCATTCATGCTTTACAAGATTGATCTCGATAAACAACGTCATGGGGAAGTCAATGTCATCATCCGTTTACCCGGAGATACTGGCAATGATTTACGCTTAAGTTTTCGTCTGGACGCCGACCAAGGGGTTGCACACCTCACTGACACCCCGTCAAATGAAAACAGGTTGCCTTACCCTCCGGCAAACGCCATGAACCTGATGGATTGCCAGCCACACTTGGCACGGCTCATTGCGCACCTCCTCCAAGAAGAATATGCAACACATGCTGGCAAATACCGCAAAGGCGTCAGCAAAATCCCAGTTTTCCGGGGCGAAGCTTCTGATGGCCTTTACGTTGACAGCGTGGACAAAAAAACCGGCCAAAACCTGTTGAAAGGCGTCCTCATGAAAAGTCCTGCCAAAGTCAAAAAGCTCGCCCTTTGGATAATCAGCAAATTCCCGCAAGTATCGGAATGGGCTGGCGTCCAGTACGACGCCAACCCCAAAACAGAAGAGGAATTGGCTTACATCATCGTCAGAGCGGAAAGCTGCATCAACAATAATGAGCCCATCAGGCTTTTTCAGCACGGATGAAGTTCAATCCACCCAGATAAAAGTCCTGATGGCAAGCCACCAGTTTGAAGCCGGTGGCTGACAATTGGCGCACCAATGTGTCCATTTCCACAAATGCCGCCTTCTCATTCCCTGCCAGTTCCAGGTTCTTTTCCCGGAACGCGGGGTAATGGGGGTGGCCTAGCAGCTCCTTGTCCGCTTCCCGCGCCAGTTTGCGCATGTCCAGCGATTTGTTGGGCGTCACCAGCACAAACGGCGCGCCGGGGCGCAACAGGCCATGAATGTGGGCCAGGATTTCCTGCGGTTCGCCCCAAGTGTAATAACTGTTGACTGACAGGGCGGAATCAAACATTTTCCCCTCCACCTCTTCAATCTTGGCATGCAAAATGCTGAAGTGTTCGGCATTCAGTTGCCCGATCAGCCAATTCGCCTTCTCGACCATGTCTTCCGAATAGTCGACGCCGGTATACCCTTGCACATCCTCACGTCCGGCCAAAAATGGGGTGATGCGGGCGGTGCCACAACCAAAATCAGCCACAGACCCATGCATATGCGGGGCAACCGCCTTATAAACCTCCAATTGCAGGGAAGGCAGGACAGACAAGTGGGATGCGGCATAACTATCCCAGGCAGACATTTTATACAGTGCAGTCATGATGATTCTCCAATAATCCGGTTACAGTAAAGTCAGGCTGACGCCGTCCATTTAAAAAATTCGGGTTTCGTTTCTTGGATAGGCCAAGCCAAACAGCAGAACTTGTAATCACTGCCGAAGCTTTCCCCCACGTCCTCCGCCAACAGGCGGGCACCGATCAGCTTCAGGTGCAAAGGGATATGTTGCTGGCGAATGACGATCAGGATAATGTCGACCCCCCTTCTGAGCGCCACCTCATAAGCGGCCCGGTAATACTGTTTAACCAGGCTCTGTTTGTCGCGGATGACGAAACGGCCAATTTCCATCAAACGTTTGCGGCTCTTGCGGTAGTGGCTGACTTCCGGCGGAAACAGCGGGTCTTCCGGCAGGCCGAGTTCGCTGTCGACGATAAAACTGGCGGTGCTCCTCACCTCCCCATCGTCATCGCAGGAGTACACCACGTAAGCATGCCGGTGGAACGGATCATCTGCGGATACCCGCACACTGGGATAAAGCTTGCCATATTCCTCCTTCCTGAGTTGGCAGGCATTGGCGATTTCCGCCGGTGATTGGGCCAAACGCAATGGTGCAGGCAGACAGGGGGCAATACTTGTTGAATCCAGCATCTAAAATCCTCCAGGAACCATAATGGACGGAGGAAATTTTCAGCTCCAAGGGAGGGGAGAAGCGCGGGGAATAAAGCGGGGAATTCGGGGAAAATTTCTACAGATGGTTATGGAAATGCAGCACACCTGCATAGTAAATCAAACGGATCCGGTTGACGCCACCGAACTTGGCCCTGATGTTGTCCACCAATTTTTCCCCGTATTTCTGGGAAATGTCGGCGGCGTAGTCAGGCAGCAGCTTCATCGGCAAGCCCGACACGATGAACTTCAACAGGCGCTTTTCCTTGGGGGTAAGCTGGTCCAGCAACGCCGCCAGAAAATAAATCTTCAAATTTGGCGTCGCCATGACATGCGTGTGGAATAGCCGCGTGCACACCTGCAAGGCGTACAACCTTTCATGCACCAGAATCCCGTACAGGCGGTCACGCTCGGAACTGATGCAACTGACGCCGCCATTGCCGGGAATCCCCTGTGTCAAGGGGATCGTCATGCCATTGAGGATGCCGTAATCCTTCCTGGCAATGGCGATGACATTCCTTTCAGGCTGCGTTAGCCCGCCTTTACGCTCCTCAGCCCACCAGTCAATCACTTGTGTCTCGCCTTCCAGGGCAATTTTTTTAACGGCGAAATCCACCTTTTCGAACTCCGCCTCCTGATAGTGATGGAGGAAAGCGGGGCAATAAGCGGCTGAGGTTTTATACAGGGGGGTGATGGGCAATTGTGCCTCAAAGTAAATTTGAGGCACAAACGTATACAATACGCCATCAAAGCCTAATTGTTGCGTTTGCCGCTCGTAAGCAGCAAACGCCTCATCCAAAGTCGCCGACTGGTATAACTCCGCGATGAAATCCATCGGGTTGAAATCACCATAATATCGGCGGGGCAATGTCACGAATCAACCACCTTGACCATGCAATACAGCCCACTTAACTTGGGGAATATGACAGCCCCGTTGGCGTCGACGCATTGCCAATGGGAAATCGCATTGCACGGGAAGGCAGGTGCCCGGAAATGCACGCCCAGACGCACATGTTCCCCCGGTTTGGTTTCGGGGATGGGGACACTCCCGTCCAACGGGGCCAAATTGGCCGGTTGCGATTCATCCATGCATTGCAACCGCCAGCCTACCCATGGTTCCGTCCCCAGATTGGCCACCTCCCAGATTTTCTCGAACTCTTCGCCAATCTGGACGACGCTATTATCCGGGTAAGAAACATCAGCAATAAATCCAGAAACATATTTTTTATCTACCTTATCATTTTTGCTTTGCCTGGAAACCCTGGCAGACAACCTGCCCAGCGGATTTTCATTGAAGTAAATCCGCAACATGCTTAACGGATGGGCTTCAAGCGTTTCAGCAACTTTGACTAAAGTGGAAAGACGGGCTTCACTAATATCCGCACGCAACAGTTTGTGCCAAGTCTGCCGGGAAATCCCCGAACGCCTGGCCGCCTCCGTTGTTGTCAATTTCTGAGATTTTAGACGTGTGCGTAAATAATCCGCCAATTCAAATGCAGACATAATTTTATTTTCCTCAACTGAACAACCGGCACACAATTTAACAGAAAGGAAATCCTGGTGGTAGAGTATACAGCGTTACAAGAATGCACTATATATAATGCAAAATACTTTTAACACCTGATTATGTATCATATATAATACATGGACATGCACTCATTGGGGGAGACCCTGCGCAACGCGCGCAAACAGCTTCAATTAACCCAGGCCGAACTCTGCCGCAAGACCGGCATCAGCCGCGCCACGCTCTCTGGCATTGAGAACGGCACCGTGGCTGAAATTGGCATCCGCAAAATCATGGCGCTGTGTTCCGCACTGGGGTTGGAATTGACCGCACAGCCACTCAGTCCGCGCCGCCCGACCCTGCAATCACTGGTCAATGAAGCCGAGCAACGCAAAACAGGCCGCAAATCATGAGCAAGCATTCCAAAACAGATCAGGGTAGCCTCGACATTTACGTACAAAACCAACACAGTGGCGTGCTCGGGCGCAGCGCCATCCGCCCTCACGCTTATGTCTTCGGCTACCTGCCCAGCACCACCCCGCAGCAGGCCGTCTCCCTGACCATGCCCGTGATGCCCGACCAATATGGCTTCCAGCAAGGCGTGCACCCCATCTTCCAGATGAACCTGCCGGAAGGCGAACTGCGCGAAATGTTGCGCAACCGTTTCCAGAAAACCGTGCAAAACTTCGACGACCTGGCGCTGTTGGGCATCATCGGGCATTCGCAGATCGGGCGCATCCGCATAGCTCACGCCGGTAATGAACCCGACACCATGCCATTGGAAGACATGCAGGCATTGCGCACCTATTCCGGTGCTGAAGATTTGTTTACCGAATTGCTGCAACGTTATGCGCGTTATTCCGGCATTTCCGGCATGCAGCCCAAAGTGCTGGTGCGGGACGCTGAAACCGTCGCCAACGCCGCACAACTGGAGCAGTTCAGCTACCGCGACGCCACCCACATCGTCAAGGCGTGGAACCCGGAGCGCTTTCCGGAACTGGCCGCCAACGAATACTTCTGCATGCAGGCCGCCCGTAAAGCCAGCCTGGAGACACCGGAAGTGGAGCTCGCCGCCCAAGGCCGTTTGCTGGTCGTCAAACGCTTTGATCTGGACGGACAAGGCGGCTACCTGGGCTTTGAAGATTTTTGCGTGCTGAATGGCTTGGCGACGGATGACAAATATGTCGGCAGTTATCAGGACATCGCCCTGCGCATCCGCCAGTTCGTTTCCCCCCACCGCGTGCATGATGCGATGGAGCAATTTTTCCTCTCACTGGCGCTGACCTGCACGGTGCGCAACGGCGACGCCCACCTGAAAAATTTTGGCGTGCTGTATGACGACCCGGAAGGCGAAATCCGCCTGGCACCCGCTTTCGACATCGTGTCCACCACCCCTTACATCCCCAACGATACGTTGGCGCTGCTGTTCGGCGGCAGCAAAGCCTTCCCCGGCCGCAAGGCGTTGCTGGCTTTCGCCCGCCAGTTCTGCAACATCAATGAACGGCGCGGCAAACACCTGCTGGAGTGGGTGGCGCATGGGCTGGAAGCGACTTTGCCGGAATTACAAGCTTATCAACAACAGCATCCAGCGTTCGGCGCCATTGGCGAGCGCATGCAAACGGTCTGGCGGCAGGGCATTGCCGAGTTGACAAGTATGCACTAATATCAAAGTGATACATCATATCGAACGTCACCATCGACAGACAGGCTTAACGAAACACATGAAACATTTGCTTCGCACCGCTTTGGCAGGCTGCTGCCTGTTGTTGCTGGCGTTACCCGGCTGTGACAACAAGCCCCCCGCCAACCAACCCTCAGACACGCCGAAAGTCACCGTGCTGGAGACCTATATCCAAGCGCTGCCGGTGGAGGACGACACCCTGCAAACCCGCTACGGCAAGCTGGAGATTACCCATAGCGCGCCCGACTTGCCGCCGGACTCCTTAAGCCTGGATGGCAAACCGGTCTTTCAAAAAGAAGCCTTCTACCTTTCCCTGCACCAATACATCAAACAAAACCAGCGCGACGTGGTGCTGTTCGGCTCCAATTGCGGCGGCACCGCCTGCCCACAAAACCAGTTTTATTACCTGCTGCTGGACAAGGACAAAGCGCCCGAAATCAAAACCGGCGACGCCTTCACCGCCTACCCTGACGACCTCAAACTCAGCGTGGACAGCGACCGGTTAATCCTCGACCTTGGCTACCAGGCTGGCAAACACAAAACCGCTATCCTGCAAGGGGAAAATCTCAATATTACGCTGGAAACCGTGTCCAAAAGTTTCCTGGGTGAAGAAAACTGCCGCTGGCTATATGACGAAGCCTTAAGCGCCTGCCGGGATAACCATGGTGGCGACGTCAGTTGCCAGGATCCCCAGGCCAGCTTTGCAGGTTACCTGCTCCGGGGCATCGCGGCAGTGGGCGAACACCCCGGCTTCAACAACGAAGCTTTCAGCCGACGTTGTAAAATCGCCTGTGAAAGCGACAAAACGGTGGATTACCCAACCTTCGCCAAAGAAGTTTGCAGCAAGGGCGAAGACTGACACACAGGCTAATCGGCCTCACCCTGCCCCAGAAACCGTAACTGCCGCTGGTTGCCGCTTTTTCCGCCCTGTTTCGGCAGGAAAGGGTTCCGGCGCGCTTCCGCCAGGAAGGGGATCTGCCCTTTTTGCCCCGTCAGCGCATAGTCCTGCAACAACGCCTCTTCCAACAGCCGCCGTTCCAGCCCCAACGCCTCCAACCCTGCGCCATGCACCAGCACAAACAGGCGCGGCAAGGCAATCTGGTGGGTTTGCTGCGCTTGCGCGTGAATCCACGCTGTCAACTTCCAGAAACGGGCGAATGGCTCCTCCCCCAGCAGCAACGGCAAGGCATGCGTAAAGCGCCCCGAATTGCCAATCATGTCCCAATAGCGGGCGAAACGGTTCATGTGCTGCATGGTGGCGAAATCCACCCGGTCGGTGCGCAGGATGTTGTACGGCGGCAACGGATTAAACACCAGACCGAACGCTTCCGTATGACGGCGGATGGGCGCGCCGCGCAGACGCTTGAGGATGCCGACCTGGATTTCGTGCGGGTTCAAGCGCACCAATTGGTCGAAACCCGCGCCAAAGCCCTCCAGGTCTTCCCCAGGCAAACCGAAAATCAGGTCGGTATGCAGATGCGCGCCGGAATGTTCCCGCAGCCAACGGATGTTCTCCGCTGCCCGGGCATTGTCCTGTTTGCGGCTGATCAGCGCCTGCACCGCCGGGTCAAACGTCTGGACACCGATTTCAAATTGCAAGGAACCCGCAGGAAAGCGGCTGACCCGTTCTTTCAATGCTTCCGGCAAATAGTCGGGGATCAGCTCGAAATGCAAAAAAGTGTCCGCATCCAAGCGCTCCAGAAAAAAGTCCAAAATCGCCACCGTAGCCTGGATTTTCAGGTTAAACGTCCGGTCAACGAAACGGAACTGGCGTAAGCCACGCTGCCAAAGTGCCTCCATTTCACTCAAAAAGCGTTGCAGGTCAAATGGCCATGCGGTTTTATCGAGCGCCGACAGGCAAAATTCGCACTTGAACGGGCATCCACGCGAAGCCTCCACATAAATTGAGCGCGTCGCCAAATCTTCATCCGTATAAAGAGTGTAAGGCAGCTCCAATTGCTCCAGAGGGGGTTGAATTCCTGCAATGACCTTCGCCAAAGGCTTTTGCCCGCTCAATAACTGATCGCATAACTGCCGAAAACTGATTTCGCCCGGCCCGGTGATTACATAATCCGCCCAAGAAATGATGGTTTGTTGCCCAGTTTCATGACTAACTTCTGGCCCACCCAACACAATAACCACATTAGGTTCAAGGGATTTTAGCAGTGAAACCAGCTCGGTGGTTTCCGCCACATTCCAGATATACACACCCAACCCGATGATGCGGGGCTGAGCCGCCAGCAATTGTTCGGCAATATCGAGCGGCCGCATAGCGATAGTAAATTCCATCAATTTCGCCTGCTTCCGCCTAGGCCCAAGATTGGCGTGGATGTAGCGCAAACCCAACGAGGCATGCGTATAACGGGCGTTGAGTGTGGCGAGAATAATACCATCTTCCATAAATACAACTTGATTTAAATATTAAAAAAATCAGTTTTACAAAAGCAAACATTGAAATTGAATACAACTCTATGTTTGCCAAAGAAATATAACACAAACATTAATCCTCTTTGTCAGCACAAAAACCTTTTATTGCCAAACAAATGACAGAATGATGAACCTGATATACACTCGGCTCCTGTGTATCCCGTGGTGTTCTGGATACAGCAAGACCGGTGAGAGTGTCGCATAACTATCCAGAACATAAAAATGACAGGCAAAGGCAAGCATGGCAACGCCGTGATGTTGTTTTTTTGCCCAAAACTTCTAGGAGTATGTGCCAATTCAACACCAGCAGTAAAACCGCTTGTCGTGTTTTCTGCCATAAAACGGTTTAATCAGCATATTTGAATATGCTAATATCCACCTCGATCCTTTAGTCTTAAATCAATTATCTATTTAAGATCAAACATTTGGGTTATATTTATGTTTACTGTAACACGTCTTCTAACAGTGGCTCTTCTGTCCATTGGTTTGGCAGGAACAGCCTCCGCTGGAAAGGAGCGGTCGAACAGCCTTAAGGTAACCGCTACAGCTTACAACTCAGCCACCCGGCAAACTGATGAAACACCAAACATCGCCGCCTGGGGTGACGAGCTGAATCCTGGCATGAAAGCCATCGCCGTTTCCAAAGACCTCCTCAAACAATATGGACTGTCTCGTGGGAGCAGGGTAAAAATCAAAGGACTGGAAGGGGAATACGTCGTATTGGATAAAATGCATCCACGCTGGCGTAAAAAAATTGACATTTATATGGGGAAAGACACACGCAAAGCCCTGCGCTGGGGAAGGCGCACCGTCACCATCCATTGGTGAAATTCATCGGCTAAAGGATCCAACCCAGAGCCCGCTTCGTGCGGGCTTTTTTCTTTTTTGCCCCCGGCTTATGATGCGCCCATGCAAACCACAGACCCTTACGACACCATCATTATCGGTGCTGGAGCCGCTGGCCTGATGTGCGCCGCAGAAACCGGCAAACGCGGGCGGCGGACTTTGTTGCTCGATAAGGCCGACAAGATCGGCAAGAAAATCCTCATTTCCGGCGGCGGACGTTGCAATTTCACCAACCTGCACGCCAACCCCAACGCGTACCTGTCGCAAAACCCACACTTCTGCAAATCGGCGCTGGCGCGGTATACGCCACAAGATTTCCTCGCCCTGATGCGCAAACACCAACTGAGTTGGCATGAAAAGACCCTCGGGCAGCTCTTTTGCGACCAAAAGGCACCCGCTGTCGCGGCGATGCTGCAACAGGAATGCAGGCAGGCTGGCGTGGTTTTGCGCCTTGCCACGGACGTGACGGCCATCCGCCACGACACAGCGGGCTACCACCTGCAAACCAGCCAGGGAAACTGCTCCGGCGCGGCGCTGGTGATCGCCACCGGCGGCCCATCCATCCCGCGCATGGGCGCGACGGACTTCGGCCTCCGCATCGCCAAACAGTTTGGGCTGAAAAGCATCCCGTTTTCCCCTGCCCTGGTTCCGTTCACCTTTCCCCAGACAGAGCTGGACAGCCTGTTCGCCGGACTGTCCGGCGTGAGCACGGAAGTTGTCGCCAGTTGCGGGGCAGGCTGTTTCCGCGAACACCTGCTGTTTACCCATCGGGGGTTGAGCGGCCCCGCCATGTTGCAAATTTCATCCTTCTGGCGCAAAGGCGAAGTGGTGGAAATCAACCTGCTGCCAGGGCGGGATGCGCAGGAATGGCTGCACGCCATGCAACAACAACGCCCGAAAGCGGAACTGAAAACGGTGTTGGCTGAAGTGCTGCCTAACCGGCTGGCGCAGCGCTTATGCGAAACCCTGTTCCCCAACCGTCCGCTGGGGCAATACGGCGACAAGCAATTGCAATCCATTGCACAACAATTACAGGCCTGGGAATTGGTGCCTTCCGGCACCGAAGGCATGCGCACGGCGGAAGTCAGCCTCGGCGGCGTGGATACGCGCGAGCTTTCCTCCAAAACCATGGAGGCGCGTAAAGTGCCGGGACTGTATTTTATCGGGGAAACCGTGGATGTGACGGGCTGGCTGGGGGGCTACAACTTCCAGTGGGCCTGGGCCTCCGGGTGGTGTGCGGGGCAGTACGCCTAACCGCCAAGCTTGTATTTCCTGAAATTGAGCGCCTGCTCGAAGATTTCCTTGTACACCTCATCCCGATCCACTGGCGGGTAGCCGTGCTGCGCCAGCAGGATAATCAGGTCGACTTTCAGTTCGGCCTTGATGTCATCGCGGTTGTTCCAGTCGGTGTATTTGGTTTTGTCATCCACCACATCCTTCACGGCTTTGGCCAGCGGGATGAGCTTGTTGTCGGGATAAGTGAAATCGTATTTGACCGCCAGCCCTTTGAGGATGTCGTAGAAAGCTTTTTCCTCGAAGTCGATGCCGAGGTCGGCGAAGGATGCCTTTTCACGTTGCAGGGCGTGGAACAGGTCGATGATTTCATTGGCGAAGTCGTCCAGCACGTTGCTGACCAGCACATTCTGTTCATCACGCTCATTGTATTTGTCGACCAGCGCCTTGAACTGTTTGGAAAAATCTACGCCCTTGGCCCGGTTGGTCTTTTTAAATTCGGTGATGGCGCGTTCGAGTAGTTGTTGCAGTAGCTTGATTTTGGTGTTGGGCAGTTTGATTTTGTCGATTTTGGCGAGATAGTCGTCAGAAAACAGATCGACTGCGCCCGCATCTTCGTCGCCCAGCTTGAAGATTTCCTCCACCCCCTCGCTTTGCAGGGCGTCTTTAATCATGTCACGCACTTTGGCATTCATCTGTGCGGTGTCGGGCGCATCGCCACGGGTGAGCTTGAAAACAATGGAGCGCACCGCAAAGTAGAAATGGATGCGGTCGCGTTCCTGTTGGCTGAAGGCGTCACTGCCGGAACAGATGTCATAGGCGGCCTTGAGGCGTTTCACCAGCCCCATGAAACGCTGTTCCACCTTTTGCGTGATTTGCACGAATTCGGCGGCACGGTTCAGGCATTGCAGTTGCGCGATTGGTTCACCATGGAAATAAGCACTTCTATCAAAGGGGTGGAACAGCTTGTCGAGCAGATCGAGTTGATCCTTAGCGGCGTTGATGGATTGCTGGATTTCCTCGATTGTGTCTTCGCCGCCTTTGGAATATTGCTTGAGCGCCTGATTCATCTGCCGCTTGATGCCGATGTAGTCGACCACTAGCCCCTTGTTCTTGCCTGCAAACTTGCGGTTCACGCGGGAAATGGTCTGGATCAGGCTGTGGCGCTGGATCGGCTTGTCGATATAGATGGAATCCAGCTCCGGTACGTCGAAGCCGGTCAGCCACATATCCACCACGATGGCGATCTTGAAATTAGATTTCGGCTCCTTGAACTGGCGATCGAGTTCCTTGCGGTATTCCTTGGTGCCCAGCAGATCGTAGAGTTCCTTGGGGTCGTCCTTGTCGCGTGTCATCACCAGTTTCAGGCATTCGATGGGCTTGAGTTTCTTATTATTCCCCCCATCCCCAACCCCTTCCCCCGCAAGGGGGGTAGGGGCTTTGTTCTGAGTATCTTGCTCCCTTCCCTCCTTGCGGGGGAAGGGCTGGGGATGGGGGGTAAAAGGCGAGGATAGTGAGGGTCTTACCTCAGCCCATTGCGGGCGCAGGGCGATGACTTCGCGGTAGAAATCCCAGGCGATTTCGCGCTTGCTGCACACGAACATGGCCTTGCCCTTGAGGGTTGCGCCCTCACGAACGCGGTTGTCGTAGTGTGCGACGAAATCGGCGGCCAGCGCCTTGAGGCGGTCGGGGTCGCCGAGGATGGCACCCATATTGGCGGAGGCTTTCTTGCTTTCCTCAATCTGGTAATCGCTGGCTCCGGCATCAAAACATTGCTGGTAATAGGCTTCGATTTCTTCCAACTTCTTGTTGTCGAGGAAGACTTTGGCGGCGCGGCCTTCGTAGACGATGCGCACGGTGATGTCGTCCCTGACCGATTCGGTCATGGTGTAGCTGTCGACGATCTTACCGAAAACATCCAGCGTGGCGTCCACGGGTGTGCCGGTGAAACCGACGTAGGTGGCGTTGGGCAGCGAGTCGTGCAGGTATTTGGCGAAACCGTAAGTGCGCTTCACGCCTTGCTCGGTGACGCGGATTTTCTGGTCGAGGTTGACTTGGCTGCGGTGGGCTTCATCCGAGATGCAAATAATGTTGCTACGTTCACTCAGCAGTTCGATGTCTTCGGTGAACTTGTGGATGGTGGTGAGGAACACGCCGCCGCTGATGCGGCCTTTCAGCAGTTCGCGCAAATGCTGGCGGCTTTCCACGCTGATGATGGTGTCGTCGCCGATGTAGCTCTTGGCCTTGACGAACTGGCCGGAAAGCTGGTCGTCGAGGTCAGTGCGGTCGGTAATCAGCACGATGGTCGGGCTGGCGAAATCCACGCTTTTCATCAGCAGGCGGGCGAGGAACAGCATGGTGTAACTCTTGCCGCAGCCGGTTGCGCCGAAATAGGTGCCGCCCTTGCCGTCGCCGTCCGGTTTGCGGTGCTGGAGGATGTGGGCGTAGAGCTTGGTGGCGGCGTAATACTGCGGGTAACGGCAGACGATTTTCTCATCCCGGCGCGAGGCGTCCGGCAGGTAGATGAAATTACGGATCACATCACGCAGGCGGCGCTGGTCGAACAGCCCTTGTATCAGAGTGTTCAGGGAGGAAATGCCGTCCACCGCCAGATTTTCATCGCCAGTGATTTTGCGCCAGGCGTAGAAGAATTCGTATTTGGCGAACAGGGAGCCGACCTTGCTGTTTACCCCGTCCGAGATCACGCACAGGGCGTTGTATTTTAGCAGTTCGGGAATGTCGCGGCGGTAGCGGGTGGTGAGCTGCACGTAGGCGTCGTGGATGGTCGCTTCCTCGCGGATGGCGCTTTTGAACTCGAACACCACCAGCGGCAAGCCGTTGATGTAGAGGATGGCGTCGGGGATGCGTTTCTCGAATCCTTCGATTTCGAGCTGGTTGACCAGTTTGTAGCGGTTTTTGTTGTGGTAGGCGGGATGTTCGAGGGCGATGGTTTTGAGTAACGCAGCATCAGGAATCCGTTGCGCGATCAGGTCGCTGTAGTCGATGAGCTGGATGTAGAGGTCTTTCTGGCTGCGGTCTTCACGCTTGAGCAGGAAGCCGTCGGCGACCAGCTTCATGATGGCCTTGTTGCTGTCGTACAGGTCGGCGGCGGGCAGGTTGTCGAGGTGGTGGACGATTTGTTCAATTTCACCCGGCGTGATGCCGTCATGAGCGTAGCGGTTTTGCAGGTAGGTGCGCAGGTCGTCTTGCAGCAATACATCCTGCGGGTTGCGGGTCAGGGTGTCGCCGCGCACATGCGGGTAGCCCTGTTCGCCCAGCAAGGTGATGATGGCTTGCTCCAGTTTTTCTTCGGTGAATTTCATGGTGCGCCCTGTTTTGTTGTTTAAAGATTTTACCAATAAAAAGTGCCACACTGTAGGCACTTTTTGGATACGCTGGTTTACATAACATGTGCCACCATAATGGGGAACATTTCGTGGAGAGTTATCACCATGCAAACATTTTCCATTCGTGATTTGCGCGAGCGTAGCGGGGAGTTGAGCCGGGAAGCGGAAGCAGGTCGCGCATCCCTGATCACCAAGCGTGGTGAACCGATTCTGGTTGCATTACCTTTTACAGCGGCGCTGCTCGATAGTGGCGTTAAAGTGGCATTGGCAGAGTATTTGTTCAAAGAAAAGATTGTATCTTTGGGCAAGGCCGCCAAAATTGCCGGAATGCCGTATGTGTTGTTCAGCGAACACTTGAGCCGTATGGGTATTCCTGTGGTGGATTATCCAGCAGAGGAGTTGGAGGATGAACTTCGGGTCGCCAGTCAGTGAGTGTCTTGATCGTGGCGGATACGGGGCCATTGGTTATCCTCGCCAAACTGGATCACCTACATTTGCTGCGCCAGCTTTTTACCGAGATACGCATCCCTGAAACGGTGTTGGTTGAAGCAACGGCTTTGGCTTACCGTCCAGATGCCAAGCGTATCGTTGGGTTTTCCGCCCAATATGCCAATGTTGTGCCTGATCTAGCCCCCAATGACCCTGATTATCTCGATTACGGTTTGGATGCAGGCGAAACCCAGGCCATTTCCCTGGCAAAACAGGCGTGTTGCCCTGTATTACTGGATGAGCGGCGTGGGCGCTCCGTCGCCAAACAGGAACATGTGGATGTATTGGGGACAGTCGGCTTGTTGCTCAAAGCAAAACAGGCGGGGCTGATCCCGGAAATGGGCTGCTTGCTGGATGCCATGCTGGAACAAGATTACCGCCTTGCGCCTGCGTTGGTTCAGCGGGCAAAAGTATTGGCTGGCGAGGATTAAATTTCCACCTCAACCGGCGCATTCCGCACCCGGTAGCGTTCGTCCAGAATGCAGGCATTGATGAAAACCATGCCGTCGACTTCCAACACGCCGTAGGCTTCGTGGATGTGACCGCTGGCGTGGATGCTGGGTTTGATGCGCTGGATGGTCGCCAGCAGGTCGTCGCAACCGGCGGGAAAACCGTTCTCGCAGCGGTCGAGAACGCCGCGTGCGGGGCCGTGGGTAATCAGCACGTCGATGCCATCGGGGATTTTGTCCCAGTGGTGACGGATGCTTGCACCTCGCCGACGGTTGAATGCCCAATTCATGAATTCCGGCTGGACGGGTGAACCCCAGAATTTTACGCCGTCAATTTCCACCCCGGAATCATTCAGGTAGATGAGGCCACTATCACGTAAACAAGTTTCCGCTTCTTCCCGGAATTCATTCTCAAAACACCAGTCGTGGTTTCCGGCAATCACGATGATGTGGGTGAAATCCTGTACCATCATGAATTCAGCAAAATTTTCAACATCGAACAGGTCGCCGCGCCCGGTGAAATCGCCGCAATGCACCAGCACGTCGCCGGAACCGAGGGGCGGCATCCGGTCATGCAGGGAATGGGTGTCGGAAATGAAAGTCAGCTTCACACCAGCGCATCCCCCACCCGCTTTTCCGCGTCTGGAATCCGCAGTTCGCCGGATAGCAGCTTCGGCAGCAGCGTGTCCCGTAACTTTGTTAATACAGCAGTCTCATCTTTCAGTCGGCTGATTTTATGGAAATTTCCCACAGTTACCTCGTTGAAAGTTTTGAGAACCTTCCCTGTTTTTGGTAACGCCAGATAAAAACTATCAAAACAAGCATTTTGAACTCGTTGACGACCAGAAGAACCAACCATATGTTGAA
>NZ_JAYMYJ010000068.1:0-14970 GCF_035668035.1 Candidatus Thiothrix phosphatis
ACCGGCTCGACCACCACCGCCGCGCCCGCCTCCCCCGGAATGAAGCCGTCGGAATTGCGGCTGGTCAGCACGTATTCCCGTTCCATAAACGCCGCCAGGGTTGCGCCCACCAGCAGGCTGTCAGTCGCCGCAATGACCACCTGCCGGGCGGTTCCGGCCTGGAACAGCTTGCGTGTATGTTGCAGGGCCACGCCCGCGGACACCCTGCCCATAGCGATGACGCGGGATTTGGCGTGGAACTGCATCCCCAATTCCTGTTGCAACTCAAAAAAGAAGGCGTTGTCGTCCGTCAATACGCGCCCCGGGCGCTCGGTTTCCGGCAGGCAAAGCAACAGCGGCGTCTGTTCCGGCTGGATCTGGCCGTGCTCTTCCAGACATTCACGGATCGCCAGCGCCGCCAGTTTGAGCAGCTTGGTTTTGCCGCGCCAGGGCTGTTCCAGCGGCGCTTCGCAGCCCATGATCCATTCGCCGCCATCGTCGATGAAACGGGTTTCCTGGAAGTTGTCGATGGCGCAACGGATGGCGGCGCAACTGGCGGCGGCATTCAACCCAACACCTGTGACCATGCCGACAGCAGTGATGGCGAGCGGCTGGCTCATGCGTCCTCCTCTGCGGCTTCCCGGCGTTTTGCGGTGGCCAGATGCGCCAGCGACGGATACCAGGTTTTGCCCAGTTCACGCGCCCGCCACCAGCCTTTGCTCATCTTGCCCACCAGCACCTGCGGAATCTCGAAAATGCTTTTCCGCAACGGCAGGCTGGCGCGCCAGGTGATGCTGAAGGTGCCTTTGTCCGGCTCCAGCACAATCGTGTCGATGACCGCCTGTGTCTCATGCCGTTCGCCTTGCTTGCGGAAAAACACCACCGGAACCGCAAGGGTCGGCAGCCGGAATTGAACCCGCCCGTTCGGCGTCAGGTTGATCAGGATGACGTCCTCGCCACCAGCCGGATAGGCCATCTGCTGGTCGGCAGGCGCGCACTGGAAATAACGGTTGTCGAAATCCTTGGGCAGGAACGGGAACTGTTTGTCCAGCCATTCATCATCATAGGTTCCACCAAAACGGTAGCGCGGCTCCCAGTTGCGCCCGACCGGGCCGAACGCCAGCGGCGCGTAATCATGGTTGGGGATGCGCACTGGCTGGTTGGCGGCTTCGGTGTTCGGCATCGGTGCCCCATCAACCAGATCGCTGTCCAGGCGCGCGTGAAAGCCTTTGCCGACCGGGTTGCGCAGGTAGGCCCGATGCGTCGCTGGGTCGGCAAGAAAATTATCCACCCCGCCAAATGCCCGTTCATAGCTGATGGGCATGTAATCAAACACCGCCGGATAGCCGGGGTTGACGCCCGCCGCGCCCGCTTCCCAGCGGCGTTCGCCCGTCACCACGAAGGTTTTGGCGACCGCGCCGACTTTCATCCCGACCTGTACGTGCGGGACTGGCTTGCCCCCCGGCGCATAGGCCCCGCCCAGCAAAACGACATCGCAGGATGGCTTGATGGGGGAATAATCCGCCTCATACACGGGGGCGGAAAACCCCGGCGCGCCGCCGAACGTGTCCGCCATGACCAGCGGCACCTGGGTTTCTGCGAGTTGCGGCTCCTGCTGATAGCCGGGGAAGGTGAATGTCCCTTTCACCACCACCACCAACGATTCGCGCCCGCTGGAGTCCACCCCCTGCGTGTAACCGGCCTGCATCTTGGTGGCGTTGATCAGTTCCATAGCGGCCTTCAGTTGAGTTGCACGGAACCGCCCTTGATGCGGTTCACGCCGGAGGAACGGCTGAGTAGGTAGGTTCCCCGCAGCAGCACCTTGCCTGCTTTCGTCAGCGTGATGCTGGCCTTGCCGCACTTGAGGGTGATGCTCTGCCTGGCGGATAGCACCAGGTGTTCATCGTCCAGCTCCACCTCGACAGGCGACTCCGGCGCGACTGGCGGCGGCGAGGTTTCCGGCTTCTGGATGCGGCCAATCACCAGTGGGTAGCGTGGGTCGCCTTGTTCAAACAGCAGGGCCACTTCCTTGCCGATGTCAGCCGTCTCCAGCAGGGCGGTGGAACGGGCGGGAACGGCGCTTTCCTGCGGGTTGGCGGGGAACACCACCAGCGGTTGCCGGTTTGCGTCCAGCCCGACCAATACGCCGATGACGACGCCATCCAACCGAGGGGCAAGACGGGTTCCCGCTTCTGTTGCCGTGCTCATGAGCCATTCCTCCTGCCTGCTGAAGGCGTTGTTTAGTTCTGCAAGATTTGCTGCCCTTTCATGGTGATATTGTTGCTGGCTTTGACATCGATCTTGCCGGAGCCGTTGATGGTGATGTCCTTGCCGCTGATCTGGATGGTGCCGTCCTTTTTCATGGTGATGCTGGCTTTGCCCGTCCTGATGGTGATTTCGTCGCCAACGTCAATCGTCAGGTTTTTGCCGACGGTAATGCTTTGGTTTTCACCAATGGAAAGCGTTTGGTTCTTGCCGATGGTTTCGGTGTGATCCTGGGCGACGCTGGTGGACTGGCTGCTGTTGTAGTTTTCCGTGACATTGCCCGCCACCGTGGTGGACTTGGTGGCGCCGACTTCCTGGGCTTTGGCCATGGCGACGGTTTCATTCATGACGCCGCCGACCGTCACCTGATACAAGCCGCCAATGGTCAGCTCCTTGGCCACGCCGATGGTTTCGGCCTTGTTGATGGCGATGGTCTCGGTCTTGTTCATGCCGATGGTGACCGAGCGGTTGGAACCGATGGTGACGGATTCATCCACGCCGACCTGTTCGGTGCGGTTGTTGCCGATGCTGATGGTTTCGTCGTGGCCAACGGTTTCTGTGCGGTTGTTGCCGATGCTGATGGTTTCGTCGTGGCCGACGGTTTCGCTGCGGTCATGGCCAACCGAGGTGGTTTCGTCGTTTTCGACGACGTTGTCCTGATTTTTTTCGGCATGGATGTAGAGCTGTTCCGCGCCCTTCTTGTCTTCCATGCGGATTTCATTGAAATTGGCGCCTGAGCCACCCTTGGAGCTGCGGCTTTTGACGCCGCTTTGGGTCTTGTTGGCGGGCAGCCCGTAAGGCGGAACCTGCTCGCCGTTGTAGACGCGCCCGGTCACGATGGGGCGGTCGGGGTCGCCTTCGAGGAATTCCACAATGACTTCCTGGCCGATGCGGGGAATGTGCATCGCCCCCCAGTTTTTGCCCGCCCACACCTGCGAAACCCGCACCCAGCAGGAGGAGTTTTCATCGGATTTGCCGTAGCGGTCCCAGTGGAACTGGAGTTTCACCCGGCCATGTTCGTCGGTATGGATTTCCTCCCCGCCCGGCCCGACCACAATGGCGGTCTGCGGGCCACGGATGAACGGTTTGGGCGTGGTGCAGGCAGGGCGGAACGGCGTCTTGCTGTCGATGGCGGTGAAACTGTTGGCGTACAACGCCTGTTTGGCCGCCGCCGCACCGCTTTCAAAACGGTCGGAATGGAGGGTATGGCTGACGGCAACCAGCAGATACTCGCGGTTCTGGTCATCACGCGGATGTTCCGTCAGCGTGAACAGCCCACCCGCCTGCATGGCGCGCACGTCGCTTTGCCCCTGCGCCTGCTCGTAGCCTGCGTGCAGTTCCTGGATGCGGGTTTGCGCATAATTGTCGCCCGCGTCGATCTTGTCGTATTCGCCGGGGTAATCGTAGATTTCGTAATCGGATACGGCATGCTTGCGCATCACGGCGGCGTTGGCCTGCAAGTTGGCGCTGGGGCGTTTGAAGTCGAAATCGTTCAGCGCATATTTGCCGGGCATGACCTGCTTGGACAAATGCCAGTGCGAGCAGAATTCCTCCTTGCGCACCACGGCCTCATCCGGCGGGTAGAAAGGGATTTTGCCAGCGCCCGGCAAGGGTTGGTGGGAACTGTAGTTGTCCGCCAGCACCAGTTCGTGCTTGCCGTCCTGATGCTGGAAGTAATAGTAGATGCCTTCCTGCTCCATCAGGCGGCTGACGAAATTGAAATCGGTTTCGCGGTACTGGACGCAGTATTCCCACACCGGGTACGTGTTGCCCAGTTTTTCCTGGAAGTCGGTGTAGCCCAGATCGCGGAACACCGCCTTGACAATGTCGGGGACGGTCTGGTTTTGGAAGATGCGGCAGTCGGCAGTGCGGGTCAGGAACCATAGCCAAGGGTGGATGGTCGCCTCATAAACCGCATAAGCGCCCTCGTTGCCGCTTTGGGCGATGCGGGTGATATGGCCATTGAAAAAGCGTTTGCCATCGCCCGCGAGGTTGAGGCGGATGGTGACATTGGTTCCCAGCAGGTCTTCGAACTTGATGTTTTCCTTCAGGCTGAACAATTCGGCGCGGAAGGCAAACAACCGCCCTAGGCTTTCCTCTCCCGTCATACTCCGCAAGACAAGTGTATCGCTCCCGAGCTGAGTATAGATGGCGACTTCCCGGCTCTCCTGGGCAAGCTCCATACGCCCTCCCGCGTGGTGTGCGCTTTATCGTATCCGGCTGAGTGTAACACCGCGTGTGACAGGCAGGTAACTGGGTGATGCCCCCAGGTTCCCCCCAGGTTCCGTTAAGGTTGGCTCCGTCAATCGCGGATGGGGAAGCGCTGAATTGCATCGGCAGGAAACAAGAAGGCCGACAACCTCACGGCGTCGGCCTTCCTAACGGTCGGATTGTGGCAGGTTTCAGCTTGCCTGTGGGGTGTTCATGGTGACGACGCAATAGGATTTGATCAGGGTTTGCGCTTCCGCCTGACCCGCCTGGCTGCTTTCCACGGTCAGTTGCACCACAATGTGCTGGTTGCCGCTGCTGGTTTCCTGCCGCCAGCTGCTGCCACCTTCCGTCTGCACGGGCTGGCCGAATTGTTGGGAATAATATTGTTGGACTTTCTCTTCCGGATCCGTGGTGAAATAGGTGTTGCGCGCGTATATCTTGCGTTCACCATTGCCGGTGAAGCTGCTGCCGTGACGGGCGCAGATGTGGCTCGCATGAGGGTAGGATGGGACGTTGGGTACAGTACGCTGCTGTCCGCTTGTACTGGTATTATCGTTCTTCATGGCAATGCTCTCCGTTATGCCGCTGTTGTATGTTTACCAATTTATATACCGTTGAGACTCAATAAACTGTGATTAAATTCACAATCGGCTATGAAATGGGGACGACTTCCACAATTTTTCCTTAATCCGTTGCGCTACCAATCAACAAGGCAAATCCGGCGCCAAATAGGGCGTTTGCCTTTTGTCGACTTTTTTTGAGCCAATGGGGGTGAAACAGCAGAATCGGGGGGTCATCAGCTGCACATAGTCAACAAAAATACCCATGAGCCTCGCCATCGTTTTCAGCCGCACCAACAGTGGTCTTGATGCACCATTAGTAAGCGTGGAAGTGCATCTGGCCAACGGCCTGCCTAGCTTTTCCATCGTCGGCCTGCCGGAAACCGCGGTGAAAGAAAGCCGTGACCGGGTGCGCGCCGCCCTGACCAATTCCGGCTTCAACTTTCCGGTGCGGCGGATCACCGTCAACCTGGCCCCTGCTGACATCCCCAAGGATGGCGGCCGCTTCGACCTGCCGATCGCCATCGGCATGCTGGCGGCCAGCGAACAACTGCCGGTTGATTCACTGGACAAGTATGAATTTATTGGGGAATTATCCCTGGGTGGGCAACTGCGCCCGGTGCGTGGCGTATTGCCGACAGCCTTCGCCGCGCAACAGGCCGGGCGGGCGCTGATCGTGCCGCAGGAAAATGCTGCCGAAGCCAGCCTGATCCGTGGCCTGAAAGTCCACCCCGCCCGTTCCATCAGCGAAGTGGTTGGGCATTTGCATGGCACCGAACCGCTGCCACATTGGGAACAGCAGGTCGAAACGGCGGCAATCCATTACCCCTTTGACCTCAGCGACGTCAAGGGCCAATTCATGGCGCGGCGCGCGCTGGAAATCGCCGCCGCCGGAGGCCACAACCTGCTGATGGTCGGCCCGCCCGGCACCGGCAAGACCATGCTGGCCAACCGGCTGGCGACCATCCTGCCGCCACTGTCCGAAACCGAAGCGCTGGAATCCGCCGCCATCGCCTCCATCAGCCATCACGGTTTCGACGCCAGCCGTTGGGGGCAACGTCCGGTGCGGGAGCCGCACCATACCTCGTCCGGCGTGGCGCTGGTCGGCGGCGGCTCGCAGGTGCGGCCAGGGGAAATTTCACTGGCCCATCATGGCGTGTTATTTCTTGACGAATTGACAGAATTTGACAGAAGTGTCCTGGACGTTTTGCGCGAACCGCTGGAAACCGGCAGGATCACCTTGTCCCGCGCCGCCCGGCAGGCCACCTACCCGGCACAATTCCAACTGGTGGCGGCGATGAACCCCTGCCCGCAAGGCCGCGCCTGCGACCTGCGCGACAACTGTGAATGCACGCCGGAACGCCAGCGCAAACACCGCAGCCGCATTTCCGCACCGTTCCTCGACCGCATCGACCTGCAAATCGAAGTGCCACGGGTGCGGCAGGAGGATCTGCAATCCCTCAAAACGGGGGAAAGCAGCGCGGCGGTGCGCCAGCGGGTGGAAGCCGCCCGCAACCGCCAGCACCAGCGGCAAGGCAAGATCAATAATGCGCTGAACGGGCGTGAAATCGACCAACATTGCTTGCTGGCGGAAAAAGACCAGCACCTGCTGAACAGCGCGATGGAGCGCTTCAAGCTGTCCGCACGGGCGTATCACCGCATCCTCAAGGTGGCGCGCACCATTGCCGACTTGGCGGAAAGCGAAACCATCCGCACCGCGCACCTGACCGAAGCGCTGAGTTACCGGGCGCTCGACCGGTTGGCGGCCATGCAAGGCTGAGGCCGCCGTCTCCGCTACTGGCGGGCAATGACGTTGCGCAGGACGCCGACCTTTTCCACCTCGCATTCCACCACATCGCCTGGCCGCAGGAATTCCGGCGGTTCACGCACGAAGCCGACCCCGCTGGGGGTGCCAGTGGCGATCACGTCGCCCGCCTCCAGCGTCATGCCGCGCGACAGCCATGCAATAATGCTGGCGACATCGAAAATCATGTGACGGGTATTGGAAGACTGCTTGGTGACGCCGTTCACCCGGCAAGCAATCGCCAGTTGCTGCGGGTCGGCGATTTCATCCGCCGTCACAATGTACGGCCCCATCGGGCAGCCGCCATCGATGCTTTTGCCGAGGAAGTATTGCTTGTGGTTGAGCTGGATGTCGCGGGCGCTCAGGTCATTGATCACGGTATAGCCGAACACATGCGCCAGCGCCGCCTCGCGGGCAATCTTTTTACCCCCCTTACCCAGCACCACGCCCAGCTCCGCCTCCCAATCCAGTTGCGAACAAGTGTCCGGGTCGAACGGGATTTCCGCCTCCGGGCCGGTCACGCTGGTCGGGCACTTGGTGAACACGATCGGGTAGGTCGGGGCCTTGCCGGTGCGTCCGACCTGATTGGCGGTTTCTTCGGCGTGCTCCAGATAATTCAGGCCAAGGCACATCACGTTCTTGCGCGGGCGCGGAATCGGTGCCAGCAAGCGGATGCTGGCCGCGTCCACTTTCATGCTGGCGGAGGCGGAAGCCCTGACGGCGGCGATATCCGTCCCGCTTGCAATCAATGTCAGCATATCGCGCCACTCGGGCTGGCCGTAAGCCGAGTCCAGCGCCGGGATCAGCACATACCCCTGTTCAATGATGCAGACATACGTCTGGTTCTGGTATTGGCAGCTTCCGAGTTTCATGCGTTTCCGTCCTGTATCGGGTGGTAAAAATCAGGCCAACAGCCCGCTGACACCATCGTAAATCAGTTTGCAGCCGGTGATAAACAACAGCACATAGGCGATCTGGAAAAACCGTTTTTCCGGCATGCGGTGATGCAGCTTGTAGCCCAGCCAGATCCCCAGCGCCGCCAGCGGCAGCAGCACGATGGAGGCGGACAGGTTGGCGGGGTTGAATTGCCCCAGTGCGGTATACGGGATCAGCTTCACGTAATTGACGATGGTGAAGAAAATGACTGTGGTCGCCTGATACACCGTCTTGTCGAGCTGCTGCGGCAGCAGGTAGATGTTCACCGGCGGCCCGCCTGCATGGGCGATGAAACTGGTGAAACCGGCAATGCTTCCCCAGAACATGCCGGATTTCACCCCAGGTTTGCGCCCAGCCAGGAATTGGAACGGCTTGAACCAGTAATTCAGGGCGAACCCGACCGCAATCAGCCCCACCAGCAGGCGCACGTCGCTGGCGCGGAAATACCTGAAAGTCAGCGCGCCGACCACAATGCCGATGATGGCGGCGGGAATGAGGCGCTGGAGATGATCCAGCGACCAGCCTTTCCAGAAAGCCTTCATCGCCATCAGATCCATCACGCACAAGATCGGCAACAAAATCGCCGCAGCCTGTGCGGGCGGCATGGCCAGCGACATCAGCGGCACGCCAAGCACGCCCAGGCCGCCACCCAGGCCGCCTTTGGAAATGCCGACAATCAGCAGGGCGAGCACCGCCAGCAACAGGGTCAAAGGGTCAAACAGGACAGCCATAACGCACCCAATCCATCAGCCTAAAGGCCGCCCAGTCTAGCAAAGATGCGGGCTTCCGGCCTGTCCGCAGATGAGCTGGCAGGCGAAACCTCAACGGCAGGGCCGGAAGGCACCGTTTGGCCAGCACGGGGCGGACAAGGATTCGCCCAAATTGGCGGCCCGCAGGCGTTCGCGCGCTTCCAGCAAACGGTTGACCAGCGCTTCTTCCACCGCTGCATAAGCGTCGGAATCCACCTGACGCCTGACCACGATTCCCAGCAGTTCGGTGATGGCGTTGCCGACCGAATTCTGCGAAATCGTCACCACCAGCCGCCCCCGATCATCGCGGAACAGGATTTGCTTGTAGGCGGGCCGCCAACGGATGTCATTGGCGAACTGCGGGTCCTGGATCACTTTCTCGCGCAGATCGCGCGCCACCCGCAGGAAACGCTGGTTGCCCAGCAGCACATCGTCAACCTGGTGGGGGAAATTGGCGCTGTCCGGCACCCGCGCTTCCCCGGTCGCCACCAGCGAGAAGAAGGTCTGGTAGAAATCGAGGAAGCCGCGCAGCACCTGCTCGTATTCGTACCAGAAATACTGGTCTTGCAGGCGTTCCCGCCCGCCCAGCACTTCCCAGCAGGGCAAGCCTTGCGGGTAGCCGGTCAGGCTCAGAGCCGCCTCTTCGGCTGGCAACAGGCGCAGAATCTGCAAATCCAGCACTTCCAGAAACTTGCGGTAGGATTCGCTCAACTGGCGCAGAAACAGGGTGTTGTGGCCGCTGTCCGTCAGGTTGGGGTTGCTGGGGTTGGCTTCGGCGGCGTTGCGCAACACTTCCATAGGAAACGCCATGAAGTGGTTGTGGATCATGCGGATGCTGGGCACACCCGGCTTGTTCAGCGGCCAAGTGGAGTCGAGGCTGGCTTCCCCGCACAGGATCAGGTGCTCCGCCGGGTCGGGGTACTGCTCAAACATGTAATCGCAGATGATCTGCGTCATCTTCGACCAGGCCTTTTTTTCCTGCCGCTTCATCTGGTCGCGCCGCACCGGACGCCCCAACGGGTCAAGGATGCGCCGGGAGGTGTCGAGAATGATGGACGTGTCGAACTCCACGCTGTGCCCGACCAGCTTGCGGTACATCAGCAGGTCTTCGGGCGTGCGGAACAGGCCGTTTTCTTCCGCCAGATTTTTCAGGTTGGCCGGGCTGTTGAAGAATTCCACCGACGTCATGCCTTCGGGAACCTTCAGCGACATTTGCGGGCAAGGGGTAGCGATTTCGCGTGGTGCTGTTTTCATGGTGCTGTATTCATTCAGTTTGTTGTGGGGAAAATACCACGGCAGTTTTACCCCTATCGGAACAGGTACACAAGCAGCAAGGCAAACAGCAGCAGCAGCAGCCAGCCGCCGAACTCCTGCCAGATCATCAGCAGGAAACCCGTTTTGGGCGGCGGGGAGGGTTTCGCCGCCGGTTTGGTGTTGAGCTGCTTGAGGATTTCATCGCGCGCTTGCTGGTGCAGTTCGGCGTGGATGCCGGGCGCTTCGGGGATTTCCGCCAGCGTGCTGATCATGTGCTCCCGGATGCCCGCCTTCATGCCGTCCTCCCGCCCGGCGACAAAACCGGCCTGCTCGCCACGTTCATAGCCTTTTGCCCAGCCTTTGCTGAAACCCAGTTTATAGGCCGCCCATGCAACAAAACAGGCGACGATTGCGACCAAAAAAACACTTCCCATGATGCTATTGCCTAGCTTGCTGTTATTTTCCCGTTGTGATTCTAGCAAACGTCCGCAGGTGCAGGTCAGCAGTTCATCGGCCAACATTCCGCCTTGCCCGCCCATTTAATACCCTCAGGATTACTGGCAGTGATTGAGCGGAATGCTGGGGCCGCCCGATAATGAAGCATTATTTGTCCAATGGAGCCAACACCTGATGAAAAAATGGATGTGTGTCGTATGCGGCTGGATCTATGAAGAAGAAAAAGGGCTGCCGGAAGACGGCATCCCTCCGGGCACACGCTGGGAGGACATCCCCGACAACTGGCGCTGCCCGGATTGCGGGGTCAGCAAACAAGATTTCGAAATGCTTGAAATCTGACTGCCCCATGCCTGCCCAGCCATGCCTTTTGGCCGGACGGTCACCCGTTCGGCACCACCAGCACCGGCGCTTTGCTGTGCTGCGTCACATAGCGCGCCGTTGACCCCAGCAACCCGTCTTTTGACTTGCGGGTATGGGTGCCGATCACGATCAGATCCACATGATGGGTTTCGGCATAGTGGTTGATCACATCCGCTGGGTTGCCCGCGCTGACCGCGATTTTGTCGATCAGCTCATCCTTGTCCTTGCAGACATCATCCTCTTCGGCGCAGTAGTTTTTTAGGCGCTCGCGCATGGTTTCGATCACCTGGTTCATGCTTTCCTGCTCAATCTCATGCACTTCCCTGTCTGGCAAATACATGGAAAGGATCGCCTGCCCGGTCGTGCCGATTGGCGCGACTGCGTGCAGCATGATGATCTTGGCCTTGTGGATACGCGCGATGCTGATGGCCTGCCGGAACACCGGGCGCATGTGCGCGCCCAGGTTGGTGGCGTATAAAATCGTCTTGAAAGGTTTGGTTTCGCTCATTGTCATTGTCCTCTACATCATGCCCATTGCGCGGGGCAGCCACAAACTCATGGCAGGCCAGTAAGTCACCAGAGCCAAAAAGACCAGCATGGTCAGCAGCCATGGCCACACCGCAACCGTCAGTTCGGTAATGCCCATTTTGGTGATTCCTGACGCAACATACAAGTTGAGGCCAACCGGCGGGTGGCACATGCCCACCTCCATGTTCACCACCATCAGGATGCCGAAATGGATCGGGTCAATGCCCAGCTTGATCGCCATCGGGAACAGGATCGGGGCGAAAATCAGCGTGATGCTGGATGGTTCCATAAAATTGCCCGCCGCCAGCAACAGGACATTGACCGCCAGCAGGAACACAATCGGCCCCATACCCTGCGCCAGCATCCACTCCGCCAATGCCTGCGGAATCTGTTCATTGGTCATGATGAACGAGAACATCACCGCATTGGTGATGATGTACAGCAGCATCGCCGACATGCTGGCGGAATTCAGCAGCACTTTCGGCACATCCTTCAGCCCCATGTCCTTGTAGACGAACACCGCCACCACAAACGCGTACACCGCGCTCATCGCCGCCGCTTCCGTCGGGGTGAAAATGCCGGTGTAAATCCCGCCCATCACCACCACGATCAGCAGCAGGCCCCACACTGAATCACGGAAAGCTTTCAGCCGCACCGTAAAATCGGCTTTCGGCTGGCGTGGGTAATCGTATTTGCGGGCGCGGAACCAAGTGGTGAAACCGAGAAAACCGGCCAGCAGCAAACCCGGTATCACCCCGGCCATGAACAATGCCCCCACCGAACTGTTGGTGGCCACCGCATACATGACCATGACGATGGAAGGCGGGATCAGGATGCCCAAGCCGCCGGAGGTGGTGATCACACCCGCCCCAAAACTTTTCGGGAACCCCGCTTTCACCATCGCAGGCAGCAAGATGGAGCCAATCGCCACCACCGTCGCCGGGCTGGAGCCAGACACCGCCGCAAACAGCGCGCACGCCAGCACGCCCGCCAGGCCAAGCCCACCATACCAGTGCCCGACCATCGACGAGGCAAAATGGATCATCCGCTTCGCCACCCCGCCATGCGTCAGGAAGTTGCCCGCGAGGATGAAAAACGGGATCGCCATGATTTCGAACTTCTCAATGCCGGTGAACAGCTTCAACGCCACCGCCTCGATCGGCACCGAGGTCATGGTGAACAGGAAGGTCAGCACCGTGAGGCCGAGTGCGATGGAAATCGGCATCCCGGTCAGCATCAGCAGCAATAACAGGGTGAAAATGATCAATGCGCTCATGGTTTTTGCTCCACTACCGGGAAGGGTTCAGGCTCATCCAGCCCCGCCACATGCCCGTGGTCATGATGGGGCAAATCGCCGGTGCGTATAAAATTGACCAGCACTTGCAGGAAGCGGAAACACATCAGCGAAGATCCCAACGGCACCGCCATGTAGACCGCCCAAGTCGGCCATTCCAAGTCGGGGGTGGTCGGGCCTTCGTAATGGCTGCCGGTATCCATCCCCAACCCAGTGAGGGCGGCATAGGCCAAGCCGTTTTCCCATACCATGCGTGCGCCAAGGACGGCGACAATGCCGGTGAACAGCACCCCGGCGGACAGGGCGACGATGGTCATGATGCGGCGGTTGGCGGGTGCCAGGCGGTTGACCAGCACATCCACACCGACATGGATGCCCTGCCGCACCCCGTAGGCCGCACCGAATTTGGCCATCCACACAAACAGGATGATGCACAGCTCCTGCGCCCAGTTCATGTGGATTTTAAGCAAGGCGTCCTGCACAGCCCCCAGCGGGAGGCCAGAGACATAACGGTGGACAACGGCCGCAAAGATCACCAGCGTGGCGGCCGCAATCAGCAGTGTGATGAACATTTCTTCCAAACGATCAAGCCACTTCATACATTTCTCCTCCTGAATGTATTGTGGAATTCCCCCCATCCTAACCTTCCCCCACAAGGGGGAAGGGACAAGAGGAGCTACCTTCTTCTTGCCTGCTCCCTGCCACCGTTGCGGGGGAAGGGCTGGGGAAGGGGGAGATTATTTGGAAGGGTCGAACCCGGTCGCTTTGTAAATGGAGTCGATCAGATCCTTGCCGATGCGGCCAGCCATTTTGGCATGGACGGGTGCCAGAGCCTTTTGCAGGGCTTTGGTTTCCTCTGCGGTCGGGGTGTAAACGTCCGTCTTACCGGCAGCCTTGATGGCCTCCAGTGATTTGTCGTTTTCCTCTTTGGCAATCTGGTTGGCGTAGTCGGTAGATTCCTTCAGGGCTTCATCCAGGCCTTTGCGCACGTCTTCCGGCAGTTTGTCCCAGAAATCCTTGTTGGTGATGACCGCATAGCCGAGGTAGCCGTGGTCAGTGACGGTGGCGTTCTTTTGCACCTCGTGCATTTTCTGGGTGTACATGTTGGAAGGCGGGTTTTCCGTGCCGTCAACCACGCCGGTTTGCAGCGCCTGGTAGGTTTCGGAGAACGGCATGACCTGCGGGATGGCACCTAACGCCTGCATTTCAGCCTCCAGCACTTTGGAAGACTGGATGCGCATCTTCAGGCCCTTGTAATCATCCGGGGTTTTCAGCGGCTTGTTGGCGCTCATGATTTTGAAACCGTTGTCCCAATAGGCCAGGCCTTTCACGCCCTTGGCACCCAGCTTGTCCAGCAGGCCCTTGCCGATCTCGCCCTGGGTGACCTTGTGCAGGTCGTCGTAGTTGCGGAACAGGTAGGGCAGGTCAAACACTTCAAACTCCTTCACCCCCAGCGGGCCGAATTTGGCCAGTGACGGGGCCAGCATCTGCACCGCGCCCATTTGCAGGGCTTCCATCTCCTCCTTGTCCTTGTACAGGGTGCTGTTGGGGTAAACCTCAACCTTGACCGCGCCTTTGGTCTTTTCTTCAGCCAACGTCTTGAATTTTTCAGCAGCCTTGCCTTTGGGGGTGTCAGGGGCGACCACATGGCTGAACTTGATCACGATCGGGTCAGCGGCGAAGGCAGACAAGCTGGACAGGCCAAGGGCGACAGCGGCAGTCAGGGTCAACAGGGTCTTTTTCATTTCTCTCTCTCCAATGGTTTGTGGGTAAACACCCATTTCCTATTGGAAAAATCACGCCAACTGCGCCGCAAACAGGAACTTTACGATTAACGTCTTAAAAAATAATGACTTGAATAATCAACTGCACGGCTAAAAGCGGTACGCTGCCCCGACAAACGGCGAAATTCCGCCAAGGTGGACTGGCGAAGCGGCGGAATTCCGCCACTTTGCCCCGCCTGTAACAGGCAATGAATTTTGGCCCATTATTCGTTTCGGGGCCTTGGAAAGCCTGCGGCAAGCGTTTTGGCAACCTGACGGCGTTATGAGGCATCACCGGCCGTTGAAGGTCTGGGCATAAGGACAACGCATAGGCCGGTTACAGCAATATATTAATGAAAAAAACGTCGGCATGCCTGCCTTGGAAAATTAAATTGGATACGGCATATCCAGCGATCACCACCACTCATCTGGTCAGCTTCCCACAGCTCGCGACAACCTGCTTTAGGATATTTGTGTAGCTCTATAAATCTTTGCTGCACCAAATTAATTCAGAGAGGAATAAACATGATAATCGGAAGCTCATTTAATAATGGCGTCAACAACAACAGCACAGGGAAAAGCAGTTGTAGTCAAGGCACCTCTCAGGCTAGAGGACAATCTAGCTTCTCCGGTTCAGGCAGCATGAACACATCATGCATGCCTATGGGCAATCTGCGGAATATCTGCATGCAATTGCTGCAGGCATTCTGTGGCAACAGTAGCGGTCGCGGCCACGGATGTACACCGACGCCGACACCGACACCGACACCGACACCGACACCGACACCGACACCGACACCGACACCGACAC
>NZ_JAYMYJ010000070.1:0-2731 GCF_035668035.1 Candidatus Thiothrix phosphatis
ATCTGTAAGAACGATTTCGATGCGCCGGTTTTCACGGCGTCCTGCCGGCGTCGAATTGTTCGCTACCGGCTGATATTGA
Source organism: Candidatus Thiothrix phosphatis (assembly GCF_035668035.1). NCBI lineage: Bacteria > Pseudomonadati > Pseudomonadota > Gammaproteobacteria > Thiotrichales > Thiotrichaceae > Thiothrix > Candidatus Thiothrix phosphatis. Next base: position 80 of record NZ_JAYMYJ010000070.1, read on the forward strand.
CCAAAACCGGAAGCCTCAAGCCGGGTCGGATCCATGCCTTTGGCCTGCAGGAAACGCACTACATCGCTCGAACGCGCTGTCGACAATTCCCAGTTGGTCGGATAACGCTGACGCAATTCAGGCCCGATCGGCTCGTCGTCGGTGTAACCACGCACTACGATGCGCTTGTCGGTCACGCTTTGCAAGGTTCCGACGATCTTTTCCAGCGCCTCGCGGCCCTTGGCATTCATCTGGGCACTACCCGACGAGAATACGATCTCGTCAATAAGGGTCACGGTCAGACGGCCCTGCAGTTCCTTGATACGAACCTGATCAGCCTTGATTTCCTGTTGCAGTTGGGCATCCAGCGCCTGATAGGCCTTGCTCTGCCCAGCGTAGGTATTTGCCGTTTGGACTTCCTGATTGTAAGTGCTCTGGCTGACACAACCGACGAGGGCTGCGGCTAGAGCGAAGGTGATGAGCGTTTTCTTGAACATGTCAGACTCCTTGGGTTAGGCGTGATACCCACGCCAAAGATTTATTTGGGGAACATGAACTGGATCTGGGCGCGAATCTGCCAGTTGGCACCGTTATCCGGCGTCACCACGTTGTAGTAGGCCGATAGCTGTGTATTCACGGGCAGTTTGCCAATGTGAAAAATCTTGCCGACGCCGCCGCCAAGCGGCACAACCCAGCGCTGACTGTTCTCCGCTTTCCAGTTGGCCGTGATGATGGGGGCGCTGGTCAAATAAAGCCCACCAGGAAAGTTGTAATTGATGAAGGGCTGAATGGTCGCATTGTTGTACGACCCGCCTGTTCCGCTGTCACTGAGTGACCAGATGTTGTTGACCAGCATCCCGTACACCCATGGGCTGCCGTGTTCAAGATGCAATACGACGCCGGACAGTCCCATGCCCCAGTTACGGTTACCAAGTTGCGAATCGGTGTTGGTCGGCAACTGGACGACTGGCCCCGCCCCCCAGATCACACTGCCCGGTTTGGCCGGCGACAGAAAAGCTGTAAACACGGTATCGCCCAGACCATTGGTGCGGTCATCGCCCGGATACAGCGCCGGCTGCGACACGACCGGCAAGATTGTGCGGGTGATGATATTCCAGTCCTCATTGACCGACACCGGGATCACCGGCTGGATATTGAGGATGTTCTGGGTCTTCTTCTCGGGACCGTAGTTGAGGTTGGTGTTGTTCTGGAAGGGCATGCTGACCAGATTGCCCACCGGATTCTGAGCCAGCTTAGCCAGTTCCTCGGCGCTCAGCTCCGCTTGCGCGGGAAGCGCAATGCAGCAACCAGCAGCAGCGAGCACCAAAACGCCTGCTTGGCGCTGACGTCGGGTTCGAATCACTTTATTGCTCATTTTCCTGCATTCCTGAAAAAACCGGGCACTTCCTCTTTCATGCGTCAGCGCTCGGATTGTGTTACCGAACTGCCCTAGGGCGTGTCATCAGTTAAGCCAAATGACGGCTGCCACCAGATGAATTGCACCGAGGAAGTTCTGCGCGGTTTTGTCGTAGCGGGTAGCGATGGCGCGATACCGTTTGAGTCGAGAGAAGAAGTTCTCGATCAGATGGCGCGCCTGGTACAGATGTCGGTCATAGAAACGAGGCGTCTTACGTGTGGAAAGGGGAGGAATCACCACCGCCTTGCCCCCTTTCTCAAGGGGTGCAATGACCCGAACCTGGGCATCGTAGGCTTTGTCGACGATCACCGTCTCGGCGGCCGTACCCGGCAGCAGCACATCGGCGCCTTCCAGATCGGATGTCTGGCCAGGGGTGAGGTGAAATCCCGTCGGATTGTCCAAGGCATCCACCGTGGCGTGGATCTTCGTGCTCTGCCCACCGCGACTCAGGCCGATGGCTTGGCATTCTTTAGGTTCCCGCTTGATGGCCCCGGCACTGTGCGGGTGAGCCCGAACGAGGGTGGAATCCATCATGCCATACTCGTTGTCCGCGTCTTGAGTAAAAAGCGTGAAGATACGCTGCCACACCCCGGACTGGCTCCAACGCGAGAATCGCAGATGGACCACACGAAATCCCCGAAACGTTCGGGCAAGTCTCGCCAAGGGAGGCCGGTTTTATACCGATACAGCACCGCCTCCACGAACCGGCGATTATCTTGAGCCGTCACCCCAACATGCCTCTCCCATCCTGGGAGGAGATCCTTGATGCGCTCCCATTGGTCATCTCTCAGTGCTTGTCGAGGTGTCATCCGTTCTCTTTCTCCACTCGGTTCGTCCGCCATTATCGCGGATCTGGTATTCGATGACACGTCCTAGTAGTTCGTTCCATTGAATGGGCTACAGATCAGGCGGCTTTCCTATCGAATTTCTTCCAACGAAACACCACGGGTGCCTGATTCATTTCCTGGATGCCCTGGAGGATGCGCGTTTTCAGTTCGTCGATAGACCATCAGAACTTCTTCCCTCTTGCGATCGAAATCAGGATCGCGCCGCTCCAGGTCATTCCGGACCTTAGGCGGCTTGAGGGGCTGCTCATTCAGAATCCGCCAGAGCTTGGCACGCTCCACCTCGCGTACCAACGCCGTTCTCTATCCCGCAAGTTTCGTCAACATCGCTCGCTGATCTTCCGTCAACACCCAGGTCGCCCGCTTCGTTTTCCCAGCCATGAGCATTCCTGTCAAGAGTCGTATGAGAAC
>NZ_JAYMYJ010000071.1:0-2717 GCF_035668035.1 Candidatus Thiothrix phosphatis
GCATGCGGGCATAAACCTGCATCAAGGGTTCAAATCCCTTCGTCTCCGCCAGGACCCCGGCTGCAAACTCTCTGCAGCAAAAACGAACACCCCGCTGAACGCCATGTTCTGCGGGGTTTTTCGTTTATGGCTACTGACTTCGACTATCCAACCAATGTCATATCTGCGCTCTTGACGGCCCATTCTCTTGAAACCTCCTGACTTCTGGATTTTGGGATGGATTTTTCAATCGTTTGTTTTTGCGTGACTTTCTGATCGGCTGGAACGGATTTCGCGATGGCGTGATCTGTGGTTTGTGAGGTACGGCATCGCAAATCCTTGTTGGTAGTATGGTCAGCTGTCGGCCAGATGCGGAAGTTTGTTTGGTTGATTCCAATGTTGGATCAACATCCAAGTCACCCATTGGGTGATCCTACCTTTTCGCACGAAACCATCACCATCACTGAGGTTAATGTGAAAAAACCCGGCTTTCGGGCGCAAAAAAGCATCGCCGACGATGACGTCGCGATGCCAAGAAAAGAGCATGGCAGGATCGCTCAGATGCCTCGGTCAAGCACCACCCCTGGTGCCTCTAACTTTAGCTGGCGAGCAGACCGTGCCTTTGAATGTTTCATAATACGGGGTGGCTACCTGTCCTGCAATGACCGTCAGTACCATTACATGCCTACAAATGAGCTAAGTGTTTGAAATTATTAGACAGAACAGGGAAGATCAGTCAGAGGAGTGACGATCAGGCGCCAGGGGTACAGCAGAGCCCGGCTGAAAAGTGTATTCCCTTTGATGCGGCGCTGAATCTGCTGCCAAACAGATACTCCCAAGGGATGCGGTGTAAGGTGGGTTTGCAAGTGGCCAAGGGCTCGTTTGAAGAGGCGGAGAAGGCCATCCATGAAGGCACGGGTGGTGAAGAGCCTAAGCGACAAGCCAAAGATCTGTCACGGGTGATCAGTGCGGATTTTGACGAGTTTTTGCCAGTCCGGCGGTGGCGGAAGACACTCGGCCGGTAGAGGAAGCCCGTTCATCTAGAAGAGGCAGCGGCGATCTGCTGGTGATGAGTACCGATGGATAGGGCATGTCGTGCGTCAGCAAGAACAACGAGAAGCGACGCGCAAAATAGCGTAAGCAACGACGCACAAACTCAAGGCCCAACTGAGTAAAGGAGAGAAGCGATGTCGCGAGCGCGATGGCCACGGTTGCTTCGGTGTACGACGTGGCCCAGCATGTTCAGACAGTGGAGCAGATCATGGGGCAAGAAGAGTCGGCAGCACCAAAGCGGGCCAAATACAACACAAGCGGGTGAAGGCCAGGCTGCGTCAGACGCCGGCGGCGGTGATAGAGCAAACGTTCGCCGAAACCGATCGCCGCGATCCCCAGCATGAGAAAACGTGGTTGGTACTGGTCGATGGCCAGGAAGCTCAACTACGGGAAGTCGAAGCGGCGATTGCGTGCCACCGAACACACGTGGTGGGCATTCCGGGTTTCGTGCAGGTTCTTGAATCCCTATGGAAAGCAGCCTACTGCTTCCACGCAGACGGCACTCTGGAAGCCGAAACTTGGGTATTCGCGCACGCGCACGCGCCCTACTCCAGGGTAAAGTTAGCGACATGGCTGCCGGGATGCGCCGCAGCGCCACCCGCCAAGGCATCTCACTAGACGCCGGTCGACAAGTATGCCGACTACCTGCTCAAGGACAAAGAACGTTCCGAATATGCCACCGCACTGGCCAGCAGCTGGCCGATCACCCCCGGAATCATTGAATGCGCTTGTTGTCACCTAGGCAAGGACCGTAGGGACCTCACCGGCACCCGCTGGAGTCTGGACGGTGCGCAAGCGGTGCGCCGCTTGCGCACCGTTCCTGCCAGCGGTGACTTCAAAAAGTACGTGGCCATTTACCATCGCCAAGAGCGCCAGCGCAACTAGGTGCCCGCACTGCAGAATAAAGACATCAAATTGGCTGCGTGATCGGAGAGAAACCGTCGCCCCAAAGAGCCGCACCCAAATTAATTGATACTGGCTGGACGGGAAGAAGCCAAGGCCACCTTTTGCAGGTGCCGCAGGCTGGCCCAATGAGCGTAGACCGTCGCCAGCAACCCACTCCTGGCCCACTGGGCGAGCTTTTCATCGGGCAAGGCGTTGAGCTTTTCCTGATCGACGACGCTGAAGCCACCGATGGCATGCACCTTCTGATCAATTTCCTGGGTCAGCGTCTTGGCAACGATGACACCGGCTTCGAGCAGGGATTGGTGCGCGGATTCTGTGCGGTTGGCGGCAGTCTGGTAGGCCGTCAAAAAATTCATGGCGCTGGTGGCTACTGCGGCCGGTTCGCCTTCGGGGGTGAACAAGGCCTCCCCCGCTCCGGAAAAATGCGGGGCCGCCGCATCGATGGCCAGAAAGAGTTTGCTGGGGTTCTCGGCGCCCTGGCCGAAGACGAAAGGATAGCGGCGAATGAAGGCGGGAATGTACTCCGCTGTCCAGCGCCCGGCTTCGTCGATAAAGACGTTCTGGTCACGTAGACCAAGCAGGGCCAGAGGGCGAGCGCTGCCATCCGTCGCGAAAACGATGGGGTAATAGGCGCTGGCTTCTGCGATTTCTTCGGAGAGCAAGGGAGCCGTCGTTTGCAAACGCGCGAAGTGATAGGTATTTTGTGCCGTATAACGGAGTTGGCCGTGCGTCGACTGATCAAGGAGTTCGGGTTTCTGGTACATGCTTTCTTTCTGGTT
>NZ_JAYMYJ010000072.1:0-14509 GCF_035668035.1 Candidatus Thiothrix phosphatis
TAATAAAGAGTATGAAATTGATCAAGAAGAAGAGTTTTTCAACATTGAAAAACTTCCTCCAACAGCAGATGGCAAAAAAATAAAGCCGCATGTTGTGCGGCGGAACGTTGAGGATTATTTGGAACGCAAGGCGTTAGAGCGCCGTTTGAAAGATGTATTTGAAGAAGATTTAAAAAACAAGAAGCCCTGATTTTTCCCTTGATAGGAAAAAATCAGGGGGAACCCTCAATTACAATGGCTTCATTTCATCGTTGATGGTTTGGGGCAATTGCAGGGCGTTGCGCAAATCAACAAGATAAGTTTTTTCCGCCTCATTCGCTTCATCAATCACAGCAGCCGAAACCAAATAAATTTCAGTGGCCACTGCGACATTATTATTGGCAAGAGAGGCTATATCTGTAGCGCTGCGCGCTTGGGCAAGCTCACTCAAAATCAAGTCATTGACATCGCCATCCAGATTAGTTGCGCTTAATTCCTGACGAATTTTTTCTAGCTCGGCGGAATCGACATGCCCATCAGCTTTGGCGGCGGCGATCATCGCTTTCAGCAGGACTTCCGCACTGGCTTTAGGCGCAGACGCCTCCAGCAAAGCCGGTTCAGCCGCTTCAGCCACGCCACCATTGGCAAGCGCCCCATCTGCACCCCACTGGCGATACAATTGGTAGGCCAAACCGCCCAAAGCCGCCACACTGCCAACTTTAACGGCTGCACCAGTCACCCGGCGGCCTGCATTGGTGCCCAGCAATAACGCCAGCACACCCGCCGCCGCTGCGCCAGTTTTCAACCCGGAAAGCATTTTGTCACGTTCTTCGCCTTCCGTCGGAATCCCCAACTGCTGTTCAGCCATACCTTGCCCTTTTTGGGCCATCTCTTTCCCGGACTGCAACATTTGCTCCAGAAAATCTTGTACTGCCATAACAATCTCCTTTTTTTGATGATAACATTTTAGGCTTTGATCAGATTTCCGCAGGATTAAAATCCCGCAGCACTTCACGAATAAATTCCCGTGTAATTTTCCGACCCTTGGTCAAACTGGTCACATCCAGCCGATCCAGTACCGCCATGAGAGTAGTCATATCCTGAGGGTAATGCCGTTCAATATATTTCATGACATTTTCCGGCAAATCAAAACCACGTTGATGGGCTCGCCATGCCATCGCCTGGATACATTGCTCACCATGCACGGCATGCACCCGGTAATCAGCCCCCCACAACAGGCGTGAAGAAAAATCAGGCAAAAGGCATTGGATTTGGCGAGGATTGGCACGCGCCGCCATAATCAATGGACGGTTAGTGGCACGGCAGACATTGATCAGGTTCATCAACGCCATTTCCCAGTCACGCTGGCCGATGACAGCGTCGAGTTCATCCACGGCAAACAAATGCTTATTGTCAAGACCTTCCAGCACTTTGGGGCCATAACGCCCACACCCCCCTAACGGCAGATAAGCAGCTGTCAACCCCTGTTGAAAATAGCGCTCACAACATGCCTGCAACAGGTGGGATTTTCCGGCCCGCGCATCCCCCCACAAAAATAACTGTAAAAAGCTTTGCCCAAGGCTTCTTTTCAGAACCCCCAGCAACTCAGCATTTTCCGGCGTGACAAAGAAAGAGCTAAAGCGTTGCCCTTCCCTCATGCCAACACTCAATGTCAGTTGCTGCGTCATTTTTAATCAATATCCTCCCCGTTACGAATCTCTGGCCCAACCAGCGGTGGCGGTGCAGGCGCATCAGTGCCGTAAATATGACTTTGCTTGTAAGTGGCATGGATGTGCCGCATGATCACCGCCAGCACCGCAGCCACCGGCAACGCCAGCAGCACACCGAAAAATCCGAATAACTGCCCACCTGCCAGCACCGAAAAAATCACGGTCACCGGATGCAGGCCAATACGTTCACCCACCAACAGCGGAGTCAATACCGTGCCCTCAATCACCTGCGCCACGCCAAACACAACCATCACCCAGAACAAATGGAAGACATCCTGCGTCTGGAACAGGACAGCAACCCCAGCGATACTTACCCCGACAATCAAGCCAAGATAAGGCACAAAACTGACCAACCCTGCAACCAAGCCGATCAGCAAGGCAAATTCCAACCCTACCAACCACAGCCCCAACGCATAAATACAAGCCAGCGCCAGCATCACCAACAGTTGCCCACGCAAAAATGCGCCCAACACCTCATCTGATTCCCGCGCCAACTTCGCCACCAGCGGCTCCACAGAACGCGGCAACAAATCATCAATATACGCCACCATCCGATCCCAATCGCGCAGCAAATAGAAGGTAATGATCGGAATCAATGCCAGATTCGCCACCCAACCCAACACAACGAAACCCGATTTGGAAATGGCCTGGATAGCGTTACGAATAAAACCACCCGTTTCTTTCCAGTGTGACGTAACAAGATCTTTCAGCCTATCCACTTCCAGGACACTGGGATCGACATCAAACTTTGCATGCAAATAAGGCCCCAGCACATTCACGCCCCAATCAAGGTAGCGTGGCACCATGCTGACAAACAGCTTCACCTGGGTTTCCAGCACTGGCAACAGAAATAGGAAAAACAACAATATCAGCAAGAATGTGGCCAAAAAAACCACAGAAACTGACAAGGTGCGGGATAACCCCCAAGACTCCAGCCGGTCAGCCAGCGGGTCGCCCAAATAAGCCAGAAAAGCCCCCACCAGAAAGGGGGTCAGAATAGGGGCCAGCAACATCAACAAGGCGAGGCTCACGCCCCCCACCACCAGCCAGAACCAACGCCCATTTTCCAGCATCACGCTTTTCCTCCGCTCATGGCGTAGCGGCCCCACAACAGGACATACGCAGCCCCGCTCAACACTGTCGTCACCGCAACCACCCATTGCACGCCTTGGTTGAACCATTCGGGCAAAGGAAACAGGGCCGCGCTCAACAAAGTCGCCGCCAGCAGAAAAATCTGCAAACCCGTGTTCAGTTTACTGATCATCAGGGGGCGCATATCCAACCTGTCCGTCACCAGGCGATAGGCGATTGCGCCCAATACGATCACCACATCCCGCCCAATGACAAGGGCAATCAGCCACCATGGCAAATCACCTTTCAGGCCAAACACGATGAAAACCGACACAACGAACAGTTTGTCGGCCATCGGATCCAACATTGCCCCCAACTTTGTGAACCAACCGTAACGGCGCGCCAGAAAGCCATCCAACGCGTCGGACAAACCTGCCAGCACCAGCAAAACCAGCGCCAGGGCATAAGATTCCCGCCACAACAACCAGCAAATCGGCGCTATGGACAGGATACGGACGACTGTGATGATGTTTGGAATCTGTTCCCGCACGCTGACATCCACTTTTTATATAAGGAAGGCTCCCTATGGAGCCTTCATCATATAACGGATTATAGTGTATTTATCAGATTCCGGACGATTACAGAATTATTGCTGCTGCACCGGAATCAGTGTGATTTCAACCCGGCGATTCTGCGCACGGCCTGCATCAGTGCCATTATCCGCCACTGGACGGCTTTCGCCGAACCCCACGGCCTGCATACGTTGCGCCGCCACACCTGCACTGGCGAGGTAGGTGCGCACACTGTTGGCGCGCTGTTGGGACAACTGCATATTAGAAGCGTCGCTCCCAATGTTATCGGTATGCCCAGCAATCTGGATGCGGGTATCCGGGAATTGGTTCAGCGTACCCGCCAGATTGTTCAATACACCATAGAACTGCGGTTTGACCTCAGCGCGGCCAAAGTCGAAGGTAATGGCGTCCGGCATGGTCAGGATAATGTTGTTGTCCTGACGTTGCACTTGTACGCCAGTACCTTGCAATTGCTGGCGCAGGGCCGCCTCCTGCTGGTCCATATAGTTGCCGATGGCGGCACCGGCCAAGCCGCCGACCACAGCACCCGCCACCGTATGGCCACGGTCTTTATCGCCGGTATTTTTGCCAACGACTGCGCCGCCCAAAGCGCCGATAATAGCGCCCTGTTCAGCGCGGGTCATTTCCCCATTGGGGCCGCAACCAGCCAGCATCGCCGCAGAAACGGCGCTGATCAACAGGGTACGCATGGAAATTTTCATAATGAACACCTCAATGATTTGTTGTCTCTCGCATGTGAATTGGAAATCTGTTAGCCCACAGAGTTCAGAAAATGGAATGCGGATTCTGACGCAAACCGCTCCTTCCTGACAACAGACATTTTAAAACGGAACATTGCTCTTGACAGCCACAAGCTCCCCTGTTAGGGGATGTGCAAACTCAATGGCGGCCGCATGCAGCAGCAAACGCCCTGCTTTGGCGCACACTTGCGCACCTGCATATAGCTCATCACCCAGGATCGGGTGCCCCAGCGCCTGCAAATGTACCCGCAACTGATGGGAACGCCCGGTCACTGGCTCCAGCTCCAGGCGGGAAATATCCCCCACCACATCGTACCCAAGCACCCGGTAACGTGTGCAAGAAGGCTTGCCCAGTTCAAAACTCACCATCTGGCGCGGCCGGTTTGGCCAGTCGGCAATCAGCGGCAGGTTGATTTCCCCCTCTTCTTGCCCCAACCGGCCAGCCACTACCGCCACGTAGCGCTTCCTCACTTTGCGCGCTTGGAACAGGATGCTCAACGCCCGCTCCATCGCCTTACCGCGCGCCAGCACCATAACGCCGGATGTGCCCATATCGAGGCGGTGCACAATCAGGGTGCCAGGGAATTGGGCCTGAACCCGGCCAGCCAGACAATCCTGCTTGTCAACACCACGCCCCGGCACGGAAAGCAGACCGGCAGGCTTGTCAACGATAACCAGAAAATCATCCAGATAAAGAATTTCAGGGGCCATATTGGAAGAGCCGAAGAAAGCAACCAAATCTAACGGTTCTACTTGACCAGAACAGTTTTAGTGGCCGTCACCGACGCGGGCATGGTGGAACCCCAATACTGAAAAAAGCTTTCAGGGAAAAACTCTGGATGGCTGATCGCCCCAAACCACAACAACAATGTCGCCAGCGTGAAAGCAATCAAGATATCAATAACCCGGCTTACAACCCATTTGGACACGGACACTCCTTATCTTCAAAACCTGTCTGTAACCTGAATATTGGCATAACAATCTCAACAGATACAGATATAGCTCAACTTTCCCACCGCTTCTTTCCTCTAGACTAAAAACTATGATAAATATCTACAACATAAGCAAAAGGAGGGTGTCTATATGCAACGTTATCAACATGTTCTCGCTCCAGTTGATTTCTCGGCGAGAAGCAGTGAACTCATCAAACGGGCACTGGAAATAGCCGAAACCCATGATGCACGCCTGACCTTATTGCATGTGGTGCAAGACGCCCCGGTCGGCGCTGAACCATTTGGGGAACCGTCAGGCCTAGTGTTAAGCGAGGAGATTCGTGAACAGCACCTCACCGCCGCACAAGAAAAAATGCGTGAACTGGCGGAACAATACGACCTGCCCTTAAATGTTGACCGGGCCATTGAAGAAGGCATTTCAACCCACACCAGCATTCTTGACTTTGCAGACGCCAAACAAGTTGACCTGATTGTCATCGCCCATAGCGGCAAAAAGGGCTTTATGGGATTTCTTGGCTCCACGGCGGATTCCGTTGTCAGGTCGGCCCATTGTGATGTGCTTGTGCTGCGCAACAAGGCGGAATGACCCACCTCCCGCACTTAAAATCTTGCGCCGCCAAAACTTAACGTAAAGGTAACGCAATAAAGCGAAGATAACCCAGCAAGACGGCTGAGTAGTTGCACTGTGCCCGCTTTTCTCAGAGCAAACCGATGGGTTATACCTGATTCATGATGAATCTGTTACAGTGCGGCATTGACGAGCCGGGGGTGCCTGTTCGCAGGCTGAGATCATACCCTTGGAACCTGATACGGATCATACCGCTGGAGGGAGGCTCCTGCATCTGCGTGGAGGGACTCCCTGTCTGACATGGAGCATATACATAATGAGCGCAATACCTGAGTCCTTCCTGCAAAAAACAGCTGAATTATCCAGCGAAGTCACCCGCCCTTTCCCCAACTCCCGCAAAGTCTATGTACCGGGTTCACGCCCGGACATCCGCGTCGGCATGCGCGAAATCGACCAGGCACCAACGGCGGCCAGCTTTGGCGCGGAAGAAAACCCGCCGATCCCGGTCTATGACACCTCCGGCCCCTTCACCGACCCTGCCGTTGAGATCAACCTGCTGGAAGGCATTCCCGATGTGCGCCTGAACTGGATTCTGGAACGCGATGACACCGAACAGCTGGCTGGCCCCACCTCCGAATACGGGCTCGCCCGCCAAAATGACCCGCGCCTTGCCCACCTGCGCTTCGCCCACCTGCGCGCGCCACGCCGCGCCAAAGCGGGCAAAAACGTCTCACAGATGCACTACGCCCGCCAAGGCGTCATCACCCCGGAAATGGAATATGTCGCCATCCGCGAAAACCTGAAATTGCAGGAACTGCGCAACGACATGCGTTACGCCAAACTGCTGCGCCAGCACCCCGGCCATGCCTGGGGAGCTAACTTACCGAACGAGATCACGCCTGAATTTGTCCGCGCGGAAGTCGCCGCCGGGCGCGCCATTATTCCCGCCAACATCAACCACCCGGAACTGGAGCCGATGATCATTGGCCGCAACTTCCGCGTAAAGATCAACACCAATATCGGCAACTCCGCCGTCACCTCATCCATTGAAGAGGAAGTGGAAAAAATGGCGTGGTCAGCCCGTTGGGGCGGCGACACGCTGATGGACCTTTCCACCGGCAAAAACATCCATGAAACCCGCGAGTGGATCTTGCGCAATGCGCCAATGCCGATCGGCACCGTCCCCATCTATCAGGCGCTGGAAAAGGTCAATGGCAAGGCCGAAGACCTCACCTGGGAAATCTTCCGCGACACACTGATCGAACAGGCCGAACAGGGCGTGGACTACTTCACCATCCATGCTGGGGTGCGCCTTGCCTATGTTCCGCTGACCGCCGACCGCATCACCGGCATTGTCTCCCGTGGCGGTTCCATCATGGCGAAGTGGTGCTTGGCGCATCACCAGGAAAACTTCCTCTACACCCATTTTGAAGACATCTGCGAAATCATGAAGGCCTACGATGTCAGCTTCTCGCTGGGTGATGGCCTGCGCCCCGGCTCCGCCGCTGACGCCAATGACCGCGCCCAGTTCGCCGAACTCGAAACCCTTGGCGAACTGACCAGCATCGCCTGGAAACACGATGTGCAAGTGATGATCGAAGGCCCTGGCCATGTGCCGTTGCATATGGTCAAGGAAAACATGGACAAGGAATTGCAGGACTGTTTCGAAGCGCCCTTCTACACGCTTGGCCCATTGGTGACTGACATCGCCCCCGGCTACGACCACATCACTTCCGGCATTGGTGCCGCCAATATCGGCTGGTACGGCTGCGCCATGCTCTGCTACGTCACCCCGAAAGAACACCTGGGCTTGCCGAACAAGGAAGACGTGCGCGTCGGCATCATCACTTACAAGATCGCCGCCCATGCCGCCGACCTAGCCAAAGGCTGGCCGGGCGCGCAGCTGCGCGACAACGCCATGTCCAAGGCACGCTTTGAATTCCGCTGGGAAGACCAGTTCAACCTTGGCCTCGACCCTGACCGGGCGCGGGAATACCATGATGAAACCTTGCCGAAAGACTCCGCAAAAGTGGCGCATTTCTGCTCCATGTGCGGCCCACACTTCTGCTCAATGAAGATCACCCAGGACGTGCGTGACTACGCCATCAGCCAAGGGGTGGACGCTGAAACAGCCTTGCAGAAGGGGATGGAGGCAAAAGCGGTGGAATTCGTCAAGACCGGCGGCAAAATTTACCATCAGGCATAAGCCGCCAATAAAATACCCCCGACCAGGGGAGTCGGGGGTATAAAAGACTGAAAGCTTCTCAACCAAGTCACTAGATAAGGAGATTCAGCAACAGTCATTCTACATGCTGGGCTATAAATTTTGTCATGATTTATTTTTATGCAAAATAAATCAATATTAATGAAAGCTGAACAAACTTATCCACCCTGCCCTGCAACAGTCATCGGAACAGGGACAAAACCACCTCCACCTCCAAGGTTTGCTTGCCTTCCCGTAACAAGGTGACTTTCACTTTGCCATTACGCACATAATTGTCCAGGATCGCGTTTAACTGGTCGGCGCTGTTAACTGGCTGGCCATCAATTGCCTGAATAATGTCCCCCAGCACCAAATCATCCCTAGCCGTCAACTCTGTGGAACGGATACCCGCTTCCGCCGCAGGGGAGTCCGGTTGAACCTGCAACACCAGGACGCCCTGTGTGCCCAGTTTTGCATTGACCGCTTCGCTAATGGAGTCATCCAGCATCACACCCAACACAGCCCGGGTGTAATGCCCATCCTTGACCAAGCGGGGGACGACCCGGTTCACCACATCCACCGGAATGGCGAAGCCGATCCCTGCCGATGCGCCTGATGGGCTATAGATCGCCACATTGACGCCAATCAGACGGCCTGCGCTATCCAGCAACGGGCCGCCAGAATTCCCAGGATTGATCGCTGCGTCAGTCTGGATCAAACCATCCATGCCGCCACCGTCCTCGCTGTCAATGCTGCGTTTCAACGCCGAAATGATCCCCGCAGTCAGGGAATGGTCCAAACCAAACGGGTTCCCGATCGCCAACACTTTCTGCCCCACGCGCAAATCGCCGCTGCTGCCGATCTGGACAGGTGGGGGCACATCAGCCGCTTCCTGTAACTGCAATACCGCCAAATCATGTTCAGGACTGACGCCCACCACCAGCGCATCAAACACCCGTTGGTCAGACAGCCGCACCTTGGCGCTTTTATGCCCCTCCACCACATGGTAATTGGTCACAATGTGTCCGGCCTTATCCCAGACGAAACCGGTGCCGGTGCCACTGGGGATTTCCTGCACATTGCGGCTCCACAGGCTCAACACACGTTCCACCGTTGTGATGTACACCACCGAAGGGCTGTTCTGCTCAAAAATGGCAATGGCGGCCTGCTCATCCGCCGCCAGATCGCCACGGGCGACAACCGGACGTGGCGCAACAGATGCAGACGAGCCATGCAGCAGCGGAACCCATACCGGCTGCGCCACCCACAGCAACAAGACACCCAGCAACATCCACAAAAACAGGTTCAGCGCCCGATTATCTGTCATAACCTCATTTAACCAGATCAAGAGTGAAAAGGGTCAAGGCCGTGCGCAACAACTCTTCATTGTTGTCGTCACTGACCATCAAATACTGATTGCCCTGAATATGGGTAAGCCCTTCATAATTATCAACCAGAAAAAGGCTGGACAAGGTTTTCAAATCCTTCACCGGACACACCCCGGCTTTGGAACATTGGCTGAAATCAAGATAACGCAGGCTGACCACCAACGGGTTGAAAATCCCCGACCAGGCGCGCTCCAGAATCAGCAGGTTGCCATCCGGCAACGTTGCCAAGTCACTGATGCCGCTATTTTCCGCGGGGTAGGCGTCGAATGACCAGCGCTGCCCTTTATTTGAATAGAGGGTGTGCCGATTAATCGGTTGCCCTTTGAGCGGCAGCTCTGGTGCCGTGATAAAGCCATAACGAGGATGGAAAGTCACTGACTCCAGCTCTTTGTTGCCATTCCGGTAGGCCTGCCTATTGCTGATGGGACCTGGGAAGTTCACCTGGGCAATGGCTTTTCCTTGGGGCGTGAAACGGACAATGCGCGGCGTCCCTTCAAAGGAAATGACCAGTTGGGTGTCGCCATGGCGGCCATTGGCTGCATTCAACACGTCCAGCCCTTCCGAATCACGTTTGCCCTTGCCAAGCGGACAGCCATCCAGATCCAACAGCTTGGCCGCATAAACTGGGTCAACCGCCTTGATGCGATTGTCAACCAACGCCAGCCGGAAATGAAAAATACTGCCCTTGTCAGACACCGCATAAAGCAGCTGCTCATCCTGATCCCACGCCAACCCTGACAGTTCACTGATCCTGACGCCATCCACCGTGAGCGGCGGGATAGCGACCGTATCCCTGATTTCCAGTTGCGGCGAAACCGCCAAGCCTTCCAGTGGAAACAATACAATTGGCAGCAGTGCCAACAAAACCAAGACAGACCTCTTCATCCAGAGTCCCTATATTAAATTAAGCATCCGCTTTCCGAAAAAGCGCACCAGTCTAATACAGCGGCACGGCTGGCCGCCACAAAACCCAGCCAACACCGCTAGCTGTGGCTAGCCAGCCCGGACATGACGCTTGGTCAACCTAAAACAACCGCTAATAGCTTCAATAAATACAATCAGATACAAGCTACCCCATTAGCGCCTATACTGTTTGTGGCATGCGCTTATTTGTGGCATGCGTCAAAATATAATTTCCCACGGAAAACAAGGAGTCTCTTTATGGGTTCAGAAATCACTCAAATTCTTATCATGCTTGGCATCGGCGCGGTTGCTGGCTGGTTAGCTGGCATCATCATGAAAGGCGCGGGATTTGGCCTGATCGGCAACATCATCGTCGGTATTGTCGGCTCGGTGATCGGCACCTTCATCGGCGGCATGCTGTCCATTAACCTGGGCGTCGGCCCACTCTTGGGAACCCTGATCTGGGCTGTCCTTGGCGCAATCATCCTTTTGTTCGTCATTAGCTTGGTCAAGCGGGCATAGCACCAAAATTTTAGCCTGTTACATCAGAAAACGCCGCTTAAATGCGGCGTTTTCTTTTGCAACCCAACAATCACTAGCGGTTTAATCGACAATCATAACCCTCAAAAATATCGATATTATTTTAAATATCGATATATATTGCATCCAACCATAATTCCAGTATCCTTGGGGACGGAGAGATAACAGTCATTGAGGAGTGTCTGTTGATGAGCCGACAAGGGAAAAAATTCACCTACCCCCCCAATCAGGATCTGAAAACCATGATCCGTTTTGAGGAGGACTCCGGCAATATCTGGCTAGGGCAGCAGCGTATGATCCTGCTGCACGCTTCCGCTTTTGGCTCCATGCGCAGCGAACTGATTGAATCATTCGGGGAAGATTACGCCCGTGGCATCCTGATGCGGATGGGTTACGCCGCCGCCCAATCAGACGCCCAACTCGCCCGACAACTCCGCGCCGATGCCGATACCATGCACAGCTTCCTGGTTGGCCCGCAACTGCATGCACTGGAAGGCGTGGTCAGTGTCGAGCCGGTATCCGTCGATATGGACACCGAAACAGGCTCCTTTCACGGCGAATTCACTTGGAAAAACTCGTTCGAAGCCGCCGAACACATGCGTCTGTACGGGCTGTCAAACCATGCCGTATGCTGGAACCTGCTTGGTTACGCCAGCGGCTATACCAGTAATTTCATGGGCAAACCCATTTACTTCAAGGAGGTGGAGTGCGTCGGCAAAGGTGACAAACAATGCCGTATCGTCGGCAAGCCGTTGGAAGAATGGGAAGATGCTGAAGACCTCAAGCACCTGTTTTCCCTCGATTCCATGGCACGCAAGCTGCACTCGCTGGAAGAAGAAGTGCTGTTCCTACGCAAGGAAATCACCGCCTGCGCCCGCCCGGAAAACATCATTGCTGAATCCCCGCAGATCAAGGAAATCATGTACCTGCTGCACAAGGCAGCAGAAACCGATGTGACCGTGCTGATGCTGGGCGAAACTGGCGTTGGCAAGGAAGTGTTCTCACAAGCCCTACACCGGATGGGCAAACGCCGCGATGGCCCCTTCATTGCCGTCAACTGCGCCGCCCTGCCCCGCGAACTGGTGGAATCAGAACTGTTCGGCGTGGAAAAAGGCGGTTATACCGGCGCGGACAAATCACGCCCTGGCCGTTTCGAACGCGCTGATGGCGGCACCCTGTTCCTGGATGAACTGGGTGAATTAAATGCACGCGCACAGGCCAAATTATTACGCGCCATCCAGACCGGCGAATTCGAACGGGTCGGCGGAACCCAGAAAATCCGCGTGGATGTACGCCTGATCGCCGCCACCAATGCCAATTTGCTGGAGATGGTGCGCGACGGCAAATTCCGCGCCGATTTGTATTACCGCATGAATGTATTCCCCATCACTATCCCGCCACTACGCGAACGCCGCACCGACATCCCCGGCCTGATCCTCAAATTCATCGATAAATACAACAAGAAATATGGCAAACATGTGCTGGGCGTGACCGACGACACCTTGCGCCGGTTTGCCGCCTACCAATGGCCGGGCAATATCCGCGAACTGGAAAATATCCTCGAACGCGGTGTCATCCTGGCTGAAAACAACACGCGCATTGAGTCCACCCATATCTGCTTGGGAATGCCATCCCCCATGGACGATTTCATGGTGATCGGCAAGGATGGCAGCCTCGAATCGTGCTCTGCCAGCCCTGATGTGCTGGACGACCTGCTATCACGCATGGTGCAGTCCGGCATCGATTTTGAAACGCTGGAAAAACAGATACTCGACAAGGCTTTACAGAAAGCGGGGGGGAATGTGCTGGAAACCGCGCGCACCCTGGGGATCAGCGGGCCGCAATGCCGTTACCGGCTAAAAAAACTGGGGCTGGCGTAGCATCCTTGCCAGCCAACCCCGGTTTAGACCGACTCAGGCAGCTTCACGCGTATTCAGCGCATTAAAAGTATTGTCGATATTGTGCTGGATCTCGGCTGTCAGCTGCTGGCTCATCGCAGTTGTATCCACCTGCCAAGCTTCCGGCCACTGAATACGCCCCACTGTAAAATGCAGTGGATCATCCTGCCAGGGCGCATCCAGCGGTAGCTCCGTGATGCCGAATTCGCCATTGTCAAACGGTAAACCATCCGCCTTGCGCAATAAGGTCAGGTGTTCACGCACACCCTGCGCCGCCTGCACCAGCGAACGGTGGTGGCAATAGGGGTTGTTGCCACGCCGGTCAAAGAACACATGCGCCGTCCAGTTGCAAGCCCCACGGCACAGCTCCGCGAAATCACAGGTTTTGCAGAAACCCCACAAGTGGTCAGTCGCTTGATCGGTGCCTGCATTCAGGTTGAAGGTCAGCTCTTCCCGTTCCAGCAAAATCTCTGCCAGGGAATGGTCGCGGATATTGCCGCCGGAATAGGCCGAAGTCGGCAACGATGGACAACCTTTAATCACGCCATCCGCTTCGATACCGATAGTCGCCAAGCCTGCCGCACAACCGCGCCAGAATGCCCATTCGTTATTGGGCCTGCCAAAACTGCGCAACAGCCGGTCATACGGGCCGTAATAACCAAAATTATTGCCCGGCTGCACAATCAAGCCTTCACGATGCCCGCGTTGCGCCAGATGCGCCAGCAAGGGGTGGAACGCCAGCAATTCCGCTGGTTGCAGCAACATTTCCGAATTGTCGGCAGCATTGCCCATCGGCACGGTCATCTGTATCTGCCATGCGCGTGCACCAGCTTCCAGCAGTGCCTGATACAGCAGCGGAAATTCCGGGGCAGAATGGCGGTTGACCTGAGTATTCGCGCCGAACGGAATGCCGACTTCCCGCAAATGCCCCATGGTGGCAAACGCCTGCCGCCAGGAACCGACTTTGCCGCGCAACTCATCATGCGTGAGCTGCATGCCATCCACTGACACCGACAAATGGCTGATGCCAGCGTCCTTCATGCGTTGCGCAGTGGTCAGATTGATCCCGTAACCGCCTGTGGTCATGGAGCAAACCATGCCGCACCGGACGATTTCACGGGCAATCTCCAACCAGTCGTGACGCAGGAAAGCCTCTCCTCCGATGAGTGTGACCTCGGTGATGCCCACATCCGCCATCTGCCGCACCAGATCCAATGCTTCCGCCGTTGTCAGTTCCTGGCTACGGGCGTCACCCGCCCGTGAGCCACAATGCGTGCAGGCCAGATTGCATTTCAGGGTGATTTCCCAGACCGCATAGCACTGGCGTTTACGCGGATGGTTGGTGTGCGAAGAAGAGAGAACGCTGTCCATATATCGATTAACCTTCTATCACTCAGGAAGCGGCCACAGATTGGTTGGCGTCATCAGCAGTAACTTCATAAAGTGGCGGCAAGCCATCATTACCGGAACCTTCAACAAGGGTGCCAACCGGCTGCGCATTATCGGAGCCATCAACAATCACTGAGCCATACACGGGCTGTACAGTATTTGAGCCATCAACAATAGCGCCATACACCGGCTGCACAGTATTATCGGAGTTGTCAACAACCGCGCCATACACCGGCTGGGGTTGTTCCAGAATGGGGTCAGTAACCACAGAACCATACACCGGCTGAATTTCTCCGGGTGGTATTTTATTCAGCTGACTCAGCAACTGACTGATCAGCTGTTGCAAGCCTTTACCTGCCTGAGTCCGAGAGAAACCACTGAAATTGTTAAGCTGCAAGCCTGCACGCAAGGTCTGCCCTTGGGTATCCGGCTGGCGGGGAAGAATTTTACTAGCCGATTGGCCTCTGCGAATGTCCATATCCATTACCTCGATTAGCGTTTAGTAAGTATCCCCCGGCAAAGCCGGGGGCTTTAGAATATGTGAGCCGCTCAAA
>NZ_JAYMYJ010000073.1:0-14089 GCF_035668035.1 Candidatus Thiothrix phosphatis
CTGACACCGATGGCGACGGCCTGCCGGACGGCACTGAAGTCAACACCACCAAGACCGACCCGCTCAAGCCCGACACCGACGGTGACGGCCTGCCGGACGGCACTGAAGTCAACACCACCAAGACTGACCCGCTCAAGCCTGACACCGATGGCGACGGCTTGAATGACGGCGTGGAGGTCAACACCACCAAGACCGACCCACTGAAAACCGACACCGATGGTGACGGCATTGACGACAAAACCGAAGTGGGGGCCAATCCAGCATCACCCACCGACACTGATGGCGACGGCAAGCCAAATGCGTTGGATACCGACGATGACAACGATGGTGTCTTGACCAAAAACGAAAACTACAACGGTGGCACGCCAGCCAATGACGACACCGATGCTGACGGCAAGCCCGACTATCTGGATACCGATGATGACGGGGATGGCAAGCTTTCAAAAAATGAGCGTAACGACCCGAATGGCGATGGCTCGCCAGCCGATGCGGTTGATGGCGACGGCGACGGCAAACCGGATTACCTCGACGCAAATGACACCGATGGCCCCCTCGGCGACCCAGATGGTGACGGCCTGACCAACCAGCAGGAAGCCACGCTGGGCACTAACCCCAGCAAAGCTGACACCGATGGCGATGGCCTGCCGGACGGTGTTGAGGTCAACACCACCAAAACCGACCCATTGAAAGCCGACACCGATGGGGATGGGGTCGACGACAAAACCGAAGTGGGTTCTGACCCTACGCATCCGTTGGATACGGATGGGGATGGCAAGCCAAACGCGCTGGATACCGATGATGACGGGGACGGCATCCTGACCAAAAACGAAGACATCAACAAGGATGGCAATCCAACCAACGATGACAGCGATAAAGATGGCACCCCCAACTACCTGGATACCGACGATGACGGCGATGGCGTCCCAACCAAAAATGAATCGCCTGACCCCAACGGCGACGGCTCTCCTGCTGATGCGTTGGATTCCGACATGGATGGCATCCCCGATTACCTGGACACAGTCGTCGATGCGGTGAAACTGCAGGTCAAAGTGTTGTTGCAAGGCGCTTACGACAGCACCAGCAAACAGATGCAGGATAGTCTGCGCAGTAAAGGGCTGATTCCGCTCAACCAGCCTTACAATATCGGCACCATCAAATATGCCGGTGCTGAAGTTGCAACTGCCTCCCTGTTCACCGCGACAGGGGCAGACGCCCCGGTTGACTGGGTGTTGGTTGAAGCCCGTGACGCCACGACGCCGACCACAATCAAGGCTCAAGTTGCCGCCTTGGTCCAACGTGACGGCGATGTCATGGATGCAGCGACTGGCAGCACTAGCCTGATGTTGAAAGGATTGGCACCCGGCAATTACTACGTATCAGTACGTCATCGCAACCATTTGGGCGTTATGACATCTGCTCCAGTCAGCATTGCCCCAACACCGGCAACATTGGTTGACTTTACCAAGCCGACCACGACTGTTTACGGCACGAACGCACGGATCAACGCCAACAGTGGGACGGTCTCCTTGTTGTGGGCGGGCAATGCCAATACCGATAACCGCGCCATCGCCAATGGGCCGACCAATGACACTGGCGTCATTCTGGGCGATGTCCTGCTGGCGAAAGACAACCTCTCGGTCAGCACCAACTACCGTTTGGCTGGTTATCAAGCCACGGACATCAACATGGACGGCATCACCATCTTTGCAGGCCCATCCAACGATGTGAACCTGCTGTTGGGTAACGTCCTGTTGCATCCAGGCAACAGCACCTTCAGCGCCAACTACATCATCAACCAGCAACTGCCTTGATGATGCAAGCCGGGGGGCGACGCAGCCTCCCGGCTTCCCTGTCTTGGAATGCAATAAAACATGAGCAGAAGAACCTTCACAACAATCCGGCAAACCGTTTTCACCGGCATGGCGTGCCTGTTCCTGTTGCAGGGAAGCCAGGCTGCCTATGCCGCTGCCGATGGCGTGGAGTACCGGGTTGCCTGGGATGGTGCCGACAAGCGTTATCATGTTTACATACGTCCAACCACGACTCCTGACCCCGATCTCAGCCTGACTGCCCAGCTCACCCTACGGGTCCCGCATGCGGGCGGCAGCGACAAATTTACTGCGGCAGACATACAATCCAAGGGCGGCACGCGCTGGAACTTGGGTTCCACCGTAAGCGCCCCCAGCGAGAACCCGGCATACGATTACCTGACGTTTGTCTACGACCCGATTGATGTCCACGCCTTTGCATTTAAGGCGGGCGAAGAACAGGAAGCCTTCAGCTTCCGGAATGGCGGCCCTTGTTTGGGTGATGTCGAATTGATGGACAATGCGACCGACCCGTTCAACCAACCGCCGCAAAATCCCGCCAACTCTGCGGGCACGAATCCCAATAACCAATTTGCCAGCGCAGGTTGGGGTTCCACTGATGACAACGATTATCTTGGCAATTACGGAGAAGCGGCGGCTTGTGGCACCAGCTGCGGCAACACCGTGCAGTCACCCATGGAAAATGGCGTTTATTACCGCGTCAAATGGCTCAGTAGTGACCAGCGCTACCATGTTTACATGTTCCCCGGCAGCCTTCCTAGCCCCAATCTCAGCCTGACCAGCCAAGTGACATTAAAAGCGCCACATGCCACCGATACTGCTGGCAGTTTTAAGGCGGCAAACATCCAGTCCGCCATTTCCGGCGTCATCTGGACTGAAAGCTCACGCATCAATGCACCAACAGAAGACACTACCGCCGACTACCTGTCCTTCACCATGAACCTGACCAACTCCCAGGCGTTCCAGTGGCAGAAAGGGCAGGAATTGGAGGTCTTCAGTTTCACCAATAGCGGTGCCTGCCTTGGCTCAGTGTCACTGATGGAGGAGAGCGACCCATTCAATGTCCAGCCAAACTCGATGGGCACCAATCCAGGCAACCAATATACCAACTTGGGCTGGGGCGCATCCGACGCCAACAATTATGCAGGCAATTATGGCTGTCCGGCTGTTTGCGCTGACCCCAACCAGGATTCTGACCATGACGGCCTGACGGATGGTAAGGAAAGCGAAATCGGCACTGACCCGCAAAACCCTGACACTGACAACGATAGCTTGCCGGATGGTGAAGAGCTTCAACGTGGGGCTAACCCACTGAAAGCTGATGTTGTGCGCCTGCAAGCCAAAGTCATGTTGCAAGGCGCTTATGACAGCAAGACCAAACTGATGCAGGACACTTTACGCAACAAGGCGTTGATTCCCGCCGAAGAACCTTATGGAATAAGCAAAAACGCCGCCAGCCATAGCGCAGCAAGCAGCCTTTTAGCGGCCAGCGGCAACGACGCCCCAGTGGACTGGGTAACGCTCGAACTGCGCGATCCTTCATCTCCTGTCACGATCAAAGCACAGCTGACAGGTTTGGTTCAGCGTGACGGGGATATAATGGATGCTCAATCGGGGGAAACGTCTTTCTTGCTGATCGGCATAATACCTGGTGATTATTACGTCGTAGTCAAACATCGTAATCATCTGGGAGCCATGACAGCCTCCACTGTCGCATTGGGGGGGGTGCCGGTCATGATTGATTTCAGCAAGGAAAATATGTCTGCCTATGGCAACTATGCCCGCACCAAACAGGATGGGGTCGCGTTGCTGTGGGCGGGCAATACCAATGCCGATAGCCAGATCATTGCGCAAGGCCCTGCAAATGATTCAGGCTCAATACTTAGCAAGGTTTTATTGACGCCGGGCAACAGCGCCTATACCACCAACTACAAATTGAATGGTTATCAGGCGACAGACACCAATATGGATGGCGTCACCATTTTTGCAGGGCCAAACAATGATGTGGATCTATTGCTGGGCAATGTCCTGCTGCATCCGGTCAATGGCACGTTCAGTTCAAACTACATCATCAGGCAACAGTTGCCTTGATATATATAAATAGGCATTAATCCAACAACAAACAGAGAGTCGGTAAAAAAATGAAAACAACAATCGGTCAAGCAGTTTCGAAGGGGGTAGTCTTGCTGGCATTGGCCCAGACAGGGCAAGCGCTCGCTGGCGTGAGTGGCGGTGTCGAATACCGGATCGGCTGGAGTTCTGCCGATAGCCGCTACCATGTTTACATGCGCCCAACCACTGCCCCCAGCCCTGACCTGAGCATGACCAGCCAGGTCACCCTGCGCGTGCCCCATGCCACTGGGGCAAACAAATTCACGGTCGCCGACATTCAGCCCAAAACCGGCACCAGTTGGTCATTAAGCTCCGAAGTCTATGGCCCTACTGAGGATCAGGCTGTTGACTACCTTTCCTTTACCATGACGCCCATTGACGTGCGTGCCTTCGCCTTCCAGGCAGGCATCGAGCAAGAGGCCTTCAGCTTCAAAAATACTGGCCCCTGCACTGGCAGCATTGAATTGATGGACAACGACAATGACCCGTTCAACCAACCGCCAGACGCGCCAAACAACTCTGTTGGCACGAATCCGGGCAACCAGTTCGCCAACGCAGGTTGGGGTGCCACTGATGACAATGACTACTTTGGCAACTACGGCGGCGCAGCCAGTTGCACGGCGGCCCCCACTAACACCGCTCCGTCTGCAAGCGCGGACACGGCCTCCACTACCCAGGACACGGCCGTCACCGTCGACGTGCTGGCCAATGACAGCGATGCGGATGGCGACACCCTAAGCATTGAAAGTTTCACCCAAGGCGGCCATGGAACAGTCACCGCAACAGGCGGCAAGCTAACTTATACGCCAAGTGCAGGCTTTACCGGCTCCGACAGCTTCACCTACACGGTTTCTGATGGCACCGACACAGCGACCAGCACGGTGCAAGTCCAAGTGGCGGCTGGCTCCACTCTGTCGGCGTCGAACGACACTTACACCATCGAAGCCAACAGCCCGGCCACTTCACTGGGCATTCTGGCCAATGATACGGTTCCTGCTGAAGGCACAACCATTAGTATTGCCACGGCACCTGCACACGGTAACGTGGAAGTCGTCGGCAATCATGTGGAATATACGCCGACTGCTGATTATGTGGGCCAAGACAGCTTCACCTATGCGGTTTCTGATGGAACCGACACAGCAAGCGCCACTGTCACCATGATCATGCAAGCGGCCAACAGCACGAACCATGCGCCAACGACGGTCAATGACAGCGCCACCACCTCAGCAGGCACGGCCGTTGAAATTAACGCCTTGGCCAATGACACCGATGCGGATGGCGACACATTAAGCATTGCCAGCGTCACTCAAGGTGCCCACGGCTCTGTCGCCACCGCAAACGGCAAGCTGACATACACACCCGCAGCTGGCTTCACTGGCTCTGACAGCTTCACCTATACCGTTTCTGATGGCACCGACACAGCAACCGGAACAGTACAAGTCCAGGTAGCGGCTGGCTCCAACATATCGGCGTCGAACGACACTTACACCATCGAAGCCAACAGTCCAGCCACTCCACTGGGCATTCTGGCCAATGATACGGTTCCTGCTGAAGGCACGACCATTAGTATTGTTACGGCACCTGCACACGGTAGCGTGGAAGTCCTCAGTAACCATGTGGAATATAAGCCGAATGCTGATTATGTGGGCCAAGACAGCTTCACCTATGCGGTTTCTGATGGAACCGACACAGCAACTGCCACCGTTGCAGTGACCGTGCAAGCAGCCAGCACGAACCATCCACCCACCACAACGATCAACAGTGCCACCACCGCAACAGGTGCGACGGTTGACATTGACATCCTGGGCAACGCCAGCGACCCCGATGGCGATACATTAAGCATTGCCAGCTTTACTCAAGGTGGCCATGGCGTTGTCACCAAAGTTGGCGGCAAATTGACTTATACGCCAAATGCTGGCTTCAGCGGCGCTGATAGTTTCACTTGCACCATTTCTGATGGTAAAGACACTTCCACCATAACCATTTCGGTTACAGTCCGAGCGGCCAGCACCAATGCTCCGAGCGTTGCAGTCCCTACCCTGACGCAGTGGGCGCAACTGCTGCTTACCTTGGTATTGGGCGCAGTAGGCTTGCGGCGGTATTCCCGCATGGGCAAATAATCAATTGAACTTATAATTATCTATTGTTAGCATCTTCAACCACCGGCTTGACAAATCTCAAGCCGGTGGTTGGAATTTTGTCGTACAAATACAACTTGCACGAAGAACTCTATAAGCATAGCCTTATGTGCTTGCTTTTCAATAGATGAGAGATTGATTGCCATGAAAACTGAAGCAGTATCATTGAACTTATTGATTTGTTCGATTGGTAAATTGAAACTGCAATTTCAGGGTATGCTTCCTACAATAAGGGTTGACCCTACCCTATAGATATAGTCGCCGAGCAAACAGAGCGATCCATCAAAGAGTGTGTTAAGTATTGAAGTTGAGGGTTTTACATGAAACTGATTAAACGGGCGCTTGCCCTTGCTGTATTTTTCCTGTTGTCCGCCACCGCCGTGGCAAATGAATCCCAACAGGTAGAGAATTTTACATTCAAAGACATTGACGGGAAAAACCACCAATTCTCCGAATATCGAGGGAAATGGGTAATTGTAAACTATTGGGCGACATACTGCGGCCCTTGCGTTGCCGAACTACCGGCGCTAAATAGCATCGCCAACCGTTTCAAAGACAAGGCGGTAGTGCTTGGCATGGAAGCTGGCGAAACTGAAGTTTCCGAATTGAAGCAATTCATCACCCAGAAAAAAATCAGCTATCCTGTGATACCAACACAGGACAGCACGATGTTTGCTTTGGGTTTGCTTTACGGCGTGCCCACCACCTTCATTGTCAATCCAGACGGCAAAATCGTTGGTAGCCACATGGGCGCGATAACCTCCACGATGCTGCAAAATTATTTGCGCACAGATGAACGTTCTTCTTTGGCTAAAGATAAGGACGAAAACTGTAATAGCGCTTTCTGTTGATTATTCTGCACATAAGATAGTCACTGCCCACAATAAAAAACCCGCTTAAGATAAAGCGGGTTTTTTTAGTCAACTGAAGCGCAATCTGCTTATTTCAGCTTGAGGGTTTGACCCGGCGCAAGTTTATAATCGGGTGCCTGTAGATTGTTCAAGCGAATAATGTCTTTCCAATAAACACCTGTATTACGCATTACCTGAAAAACCGTATCCCCCTTTTGGACAGTGTAGTAATTACTGGAGGACGTCACAGACCCCGGAGCCGTCGAACGGTATGTGGAACTGCTGGAAGTGGTGGTTTTAGGCGCGGTATAAGATGAATAACCGGAAGTTCCTGTCTTAGGTGAGGAATAGGCCGAATAGTCATAATTAGAGGCATATCCACTAGTGTTGCCTGCGCTGTAATCATAAGTCGTTGTCGCTGGCGTAGAGTTGTAACTATAAGTGGTGGCAGGCTGCTGGGGTACAGTATAGGCTGGCTGTGTATAATTATTGTAATTTTGGGGCGGCGCAACCGTAGCAACCGCACCACCACCTGCCGCCGCACCAATACAGCCATCACCATGGTCATGCGCCAAGCCTTGTGGTGGCAATACATGGGAATGCACCCGGCCGCAATGTGAATGCGTTACCGCCGCACGGTTCACCACCCCACCGCTGGCCTGAGTATTAGAGCCACTTCCATAATTATAACCGTTATAGTAGGGATTTGGCGTACAGGCCGCCACAGTCATGGCGAGCAGGGATGAGGCCGCCGCCAGTCTAATTTTTCTATCCATGATTTTTACACCTTAAGTTATGGGTTCAGGGATGTGAAGACACTCACAGATTTATTGGATACTTGCAAATATATACCAAATTTAAGAAAAAATTTCTCAATAATCAAATAACGTTCGTATTCATTCTATGGTTTATCGTTAACCATGGGCACAAATTGAACTGCCTCATACTCAACGGCCTTATAAACAGTTTCATTATGGCGGACAATGACCTGTAACACTTGAGAACCGCTTTGCTTGCCAATTGGAATCACCAGCCTGCCACCAACGGCAAGCTGTTCCAACAACGCGGGCGGCGCAACTTCTGGAGCCGCCGTGGCGATAATGGCATCAAAGGGAGCCTCCTGAGGCAATCCCCAACTGCCATCCCGGAGAAACATATGGATATTGCGGAACCCCAATGCATGCAATAATTCGTGCGTCGCCCGGAATAAAGGCTCGACCCGCTCAACGGTAAACACCCGTTCCACCAGTGGCGACAAAACAGCCGCCTGATACCCAGAACCGGTGCCGACTTCCAACACCTTATCGGGAGGCCTGTCCCCTTCCAGCAACAGTTCCGTCATCCTGGCCACAATATAGGGTTGGGAAATGGTTTGGCCATGCCCAATCGGCAAGGCGGTGTCCTCATAAGAACGGCTGGCCAACGCCTCATCGACGAACAGGTGCCTGGGCATCCGGCTCATTACCTGCAAGACAGCCTCATTACGGACGCCTTTCTCCATCAAACGCGCCACCAGACGGTTACGGGTGCGCTGGGAGGTCATCCCAATACCCTCAATGTCCAGTTTACGCAGCCCCATCGCCAGCCTCCAGCCAGCGCGCCGTTTCTTCCAGCGCCCGGTGACGGGTCAGGTCGGCGTGGATCGGGGTAATGGAGACGTAACCGGATTGTACGGCATGGAAATCCGTGCCCTCCCCCGCATCCGCCGCGTCACCGGCAGGGCCAATCCAGAAAATCTCCCTACCGCGCGGATCTTCCGCCCGGATGACCGGCTCGGAACGGTGGCGGCTGCCCAGGCGGGTCACCCGGAAACCGCGCAACTGCCCCCACGGCATATCCGGCACATTAACATTCAGTATCATACTGTTCTTATCCGGATAGGCAGGCACACGCGGCAACAAATATAAGACTGCCCGCACTGCCGTGTCATAGTGGGAGACATTCCCCCGCGTCAGTGACGCCAGTGAAACCGCCAGCGCCGGATAACCGAGGAAACGGCCTTCCATCGCCGCCGCCACCGTCCCCGAATACAACACGTCATCCCCCATATTGGCCCCGGCATTAATGCCAGAAATCACCATATCCGGATCATCGGCATACAATCCCAGGCCAAGATGCACACAATCCGTCGGGGTGCCATTGACGCTGTAGAAGCCCTCCGCATGCCGGGTGAGGCGGAGCGGATTACGCAAGGTCAGGGAGTTGCTGACTCCGCTGCAATCCTGATCAGGGGCAACTGTGATAACATTGCCAACCGTAGCTAGCGCCTCCCGCAGCCGGTTAATGCCGGGAGCGATGAAACCATCATCATTACTGAGCAGTATGTCCATGAGCGCTAAAGAGTTTTCCCTGTTCCGTGAATCCATGCAAGACGTGAAGCCGTTACGGCCCGCCAACCATGCGGTACATGATAGCGCAAAACCGCCAGCCATTCCCGTCAAGACCCTGGAGGATGAGCGCCAGGTGTTGAAAGACATGCTCTCAGACGAATATGACCCGGTGGAATTGCAGCCCGGCGACATGCTCAGTTATTACCGCCCGGGCCTGCAAAACCGCGTCATCCGCAAGCTGCGCACCGGCCAATACCGCATCGCCAGCGAACTGGACCTGCACGGGCTCAACGCCCGCGACGCCAAACAACAGCTCTTGCAGTTCCTGCATGACGCTCACCCCGGCCAGGGCGAATGCGTGCGCATCATCCACGGCAAAGGCAACCGTTCCAATTACAAAGGCCCCGTCATCAAAACCAAAATAAACAACTGGCTGCGCCAACATGACCGAATCCTGGCGTTCCATTCCGTCCGCCCAGTTGATGGGGGAACAGGCGCAATTTATGTGCTGTTACGTCGATAAATTGAATCTGATGCTATATCATGCAGTCCAATTTATATCCAGATCATTACGGGAATGGACTTTATGAAGCGAATGGCTATCTCACTAGCCCTTATGTTGGCCGCCAATGCAAACGCCGATGACACCCCTTGGCGGGACATCCAGGCTCGCGGAGCGACGACCGGCGAAGCAGCCGCCCTGAAAGAATACCGCCTACTCAGCCTGGACGAAGCGCAACTGAAAACCCAATTGCTGCAAATGCCAACCGCCGCCAGCGCCACAGACGCACAGGCGCGCGCATCCGCGCAGACGTTCAGCATTCCGTTGCCCAATGGCGGCTTTGTTGAAGTCACCGCAACGCCAACAGAAGTCCTTGCACCGGAAATTGCCGCTGACCACCCCGACATCCAAACCTGGAAACTCTTGGGTGTGGATGGGTCTGCCATCAGCGGCGTGGCGGACTTCACCTCCCGCGGCTTCCACGCCATGCTGGACATGGCCAACGGCGACACCCTGTTCATTGACCCTCAGGAAAACAGCGGCACCAGGCAATACCTCAGCTTCACCAAAAACGCCAATTGGGAAGCCTTCCGCCAGAGTGGATGGTCATGCCCCGTACATGGCGGCAGCGCCCTCAAATCTTTCCGGACACTGCCGTCAGGGGTGGCTGCCCGCACCGCCGCCAAAGCTGGCGACACCCTGCATACCTACCGGCTGGCGATTGCCGCCACGGGCGAATACACGCAGTTCTATAAGGGGCAGAGCGCCGCTTACGCCTCCCTGGTTTCCGCCGTCAACCGCATCAACCAGATTTACGAACGGGATCTCTCCATCCACCTAAGTTTGGCCAGCAACACCAACACTGTTTACACCAGCGCCTCCAGCGACCCTTACACGATGGGAAGAAGCTCGGACATCACCCCTTTGTTGGCTCAGAACCAGAGTAATCTTGATCAGGTAATCGGCAACTCCAACTACGATGTTGGCCATGTTGTCACCACCGATGGTGGCGGTTTGGCCGAAGTCGGCGTGATCTGCAATGCGTCGCTCAAGGCGCAAGGCGCAACCGGCCTGTCAAACCCCAGCGGCGACGCCTTTGTGGTTGATTATCTGGCCCATGAACTTGGCCATGAGTTTGGCGCGACACATACCTTCAACAGCCAGTTGGGAGCCTGTGCAGGCAGCAACCGGCAACCTTCCGCCGCCTTCGAACCTGGCAGCGGCAGTACGATCATGGCTTATACTGGCCTGTGCGGCAGCGACAACCTCCAGGAAAACAGCGACACCATGATGCATTCCGCCTCCATCAGCCAGATCATCGATTACGCGTTCAATGATGATGGGGCCAGTTGCGCAACCAGCAGCAGCCTCTCCAACAGCACGCCCACCGCCAACGCCGGATCAGACTACACCATTCCGGCCCGGACGCCTTTCATCCTCAGCGGCTCTGGCTCGGACACCAATGGCGACAGCCTGTCTTATTCCTGGGAGCAGGTGGATGCTGGCTCCGCCTCCTACGTCAATGTCGACCTGGGGAACAACGCACTGATCCGCACCCACTTGCCAACAACGACCCCCAACCGCACCATCCCGCAGATGTCGGATCTAATGGGGCATGTGCAGTCAACAGGCGAATATCTGCCGGTCACCAGCCGCACCCTGAACTTCCGCTTGCAGGTGAGGGATGGCCGTGGCGGCACCAGTTACGATGACATGCGGCTAACCGTCAAGGATACCGGCAGCAGTTTCGCCGTCACCTCCCCCACCGCCACCTCATTCGTTGCAGGCAGCCCGTTGGCAGTGAGCTGGGATGTTGCGGGAACCAACCAATCTCCGGTCAATTGCAGCACAGTGGACATTGCGGTCACGACTGATAATGGCAGTTCTTTCACCGATTTGCTGACAGGGACGCCGAACGATGGGGGAGCCAACGTCACCCTTCCCAGCAAGCTAGGCTCCAGCAATTACATCCGGGTCAAGTGCAGCAACAACCTATTCTTCGCCATGTCCGCCACTGCACCGGCCGTCGCCAGCCCCACCAACACCATTGCGGCGGACAATAGCAGCGATGACACAACATCCAACTCCGTCCGCTACATCAGCGGCGGAGGCGGCGGCTCTGCGCCTGTGGAATGGATAGCCGTTGGAGGGCTGTATGTGCTGTTGCGGCGTTTACATAAAGGAACTTCAAGATGAAGGCATTTACAGCACTGTTATGTGCAGGCGGCCTGCTGGGTTGCCATGACCCTATCGCCCCGGACTCCGGCAATGGTGCTGGCGGTGTGCACATCCCTTCTGCCCGGGAAATTGCCACAGGAAAGGATCAATACTTCGCTGAACAACTACCGATCCTGCAAGCCCGCAACCCTGAAGCGGAAGCCCGCTCCGCCATCCAGCAAGGTGAACGTTATTTCTTATGTGGGGCAGGTCGCGGCAATACACTGCCAGGCGTTGCAGCGGAAGTTTCCGCACAAATGCGCAACAAATGCCCCGTCCGTTGTCTGGACGGGGTCACCGATGCGTTATATGGGGAAAATCACCGCCGCTACCTGACCGCAGCGCTGGATTATTCGGCGCGCTGGAACAAAGCAATGCTGGAGGCCTGCCGCTGAAGCGTCAGGCCAGCCAAAAGCCGTCATCAATCACGGCGGCGAGGGCGGTCTTGTTTTCCGTGCTTTCACTGAAGGAAAACAAGATCTCCTGAGCTGTCACACCGTGCTGCATACTGTCTTGCCAATAGGACATGCCTGCCTGATCAGGGGCGCGCTCCAGCACATTATGGTACAAACCATTAATAAAGGCGGTGTCACTGTCCGCCGGATACAGTTTCATGAACTCCGCCGACTGGGTGAAGCCATTGGCGATGTCCACCAAACTGACCCCTGACACATACTCATTCACCCAATATTGTAGGCCTCCCCTATCCGGGGCGCGGTCAAACGCAGCTTCATACAGACGGTAGACTTGGCGCGCCTGTTCGCTATCGAAAAAGGACTTGTCCAAAAACTCGATGCTTTCCATCCCAACCAGGCTGTCATTGCCCGCAACCCCCTGACCCAAGGAAGCCACAAGCCAGCCGGAGCTGTTTTTAACCAGGGAATAATTATTTGCCGAATCCGCGTACACCGCGACATCATAGCCAGCATCGCCGTAGAGGCTGTCATTGCCCGCCCCACCTTCCAGACGGTCATTCCCGGCACCACCATGCAACGCATTGGCGGCGGCGTTGCCGATCAGCACATCATTGCCCGCTCCGCCCAGCGCATTTTCTATGGTCACGCCATACGCAATCGCCAAGTTGTCCTTGCCCATATACAGACGGCCATCGCTGGCGAAGCTGTCAACCTGTTGTTCAATCCAACTGGCCGGATAATTGGAGTATTTCGCAATCAGCTCCTGCTTCAAGGCCGCAACGGAAATCTGGCCAATCGAGGAAAACGCCCCCTCATTAAGATTGATGATGCTGGAGGACTGGTTGGAGGCATCAATCGTATCGGTTCCGCCTGCGTCCCAAATGGTTGTCAGAAAGGCTTCGCCCGCTGCCCAAGAATATACATTATCACCAGTCCTGGTCGTCATTTCTGCGCCATAAATTGCCTGGGCAGCCAGAATATCCAATAACATCGGCCCATCCGGATTCACCAGCACAGCCTGAGACGTCAAATATTGATCAGACGGATTTATGAAGAAATCCAGTTTGTAACAACCTGCCTGCCCGTTATAGGACATGATGGTATGGCGAATATCATCCAGCCCTGTCGGCAACAAAGCAGTATTGGCGCTGGTGGGCTGATGCGGGTGTTTCAGGCCCAGCACATGACCCAGTTCATGCACCATCGTGCCAAAATCATAGCCGCCATCTGTGAATGAACTGTTTTTCAGCGCCTCATCCAACCACACATCGCCCGCTATCGTCGCCACAACTTCGGGGTAATAGGCATGCCCAGCCTCTTCAGCGCCCGCGTCAGTAAAGGCGACCCGGACTTGCCCGGTGGCGATTGGCTCCTGAACTTCACGGAAATCCAGATCAATGACATCATCCCAAGCGGCGATGGCGGCACGAAAACGATCCGCCTGTTCTGTGGACAAAACGCCATAACCGCTGCTCTCAGGTTCGCCCCGGTAAGCCCAGGCGCTACCTACTGTAGGAATGCTGTAAGTGAGCAGGTTTCCTTCCCATGAAAACCCGCTCTTCAATGCATCAGCAAGAAGTGCTTTGTTTTCGGCCGACATATCATTAGCCCATACCCATAAGTGAATTGAATAATTTAATCATACAATCATGACCACGGGTTTCAAGATAAATTCACCCATGAGTGTGACACCC
>NZ_JAYMYJ010000074.1:0-2624 GCF_035668035.1 Candidatus Thiothrix phosphatis
GAGGGGCAAGCGAACGACGAGCAGCAATGCTGCCGGAGTGAGTGAGCCTGAGCCGCACCACATTGCCTATTGACCAAAATTGGCTTAGGGTGTATATTTTAGGTGCAGCCGCTTGGCTGTGGTGATAGTTAAAGCGAGGTTAAGAGTATGGAAGATGACAAGCTAAATGTGCGCCTGCGGCTGACGGTTCGGCCTGAATTAGATCGCGCCCTGGATGAGATCGCCACGACACTTCGTGTCGAGCGTGCCACGCTCTATAACATGTGTATCTCGATTGGCTTGCGCTTCCTGGATGTCTCGCTTATTAATCCTGGTGGCGGTGGTATTACAAAAGCTGTAGACCAGCGCGCCCAGGCGACCGCGCAAGCAATTGCCGGCGATATTCAAGCCCTTTCCTAAAAAAGATCGAAGCTGCCAGGGTTGCCGCCCTGACAGCTTCTGTTCTGTTTCGCCCGTCAAGCTTACAGAGGTTGTATGAATAATACCCCGCGTGGCCTAAATGTGTCAACATGTGGGCCAAAATTGGAAAGCCCCCGTGCTGTAACTACGGGGGCAACAAAAACCGCCTCTTGGTCAACCCAAACCGTCTATCTTGGCTCCGTGGCTCTCGATTGGCTCACGCTCACTACATACGATGTGGGTGCGTTTCGTGTGCTGGCACAGCTTATCGAAAAGCATACCCCTGCTTCGGCGCGTCAATCTGCCCAGGTCATGCAGTATCAAGGCGTGAAGGGCGATGGCTATTTTGTGGGTATGGCCCTTCAGAGAGACGAAAAACACTATATGCTCCGTCTCTCTGGCTCTCTGGCTATGTCGTTCTTCCTCGCTGCGGCTGCTAGTTACCCCCGTGCCCTCTCGCTCTGCAAGTGTACGCGGGCGGATGTGCAGTATACCCATGATGATAACCTGGAGGTTGATTTGTCTGCGGTCGGTTCTGCCCTTCGTGAAGCTGAATGGCTCTCGCATAAAGGGCGGCGCCCTCGTATTGATATTTTTGATAATGATGATGGGCTAGATACATTGTATATAGGTGCTCGCTCGTCGCCCAGGATGCAGCGCATATATATCAAGCCAATTGATGATATTAACCGTTTGCGATGGGAAGTCGAATATAAAGAGCAATTAGCCCTTAATTTGTGGCAAGCTCTGCTAGTTGGTGGTATTGCCGTGCTTCCTGGTATTTTAGCTGGTGAAATGTCGGTTATACCTCTGGCTGCGTGTCCTGAGCTTTTGGCCCTTCCTGCCCTTGTTGGTGCGGTTCCTGAGCGGTTGAAAATATCGCGCAATGATACAAATAATCTCAATGCTATCTGGTGGCTCTGGTCGTCTGTTCTGCCCTGCGTGCGGCGGCTTCAATCAACCGATGGCAAAGTAAAAGTTCTTGTTCGTGAATTCTTGTTGTCTGCATTTTTGGGAGATGATTGTGATCTCCCTCTTCCTCCTCCTGGTATGTCTCTTTCTGATTGTATCGATCGATGGGAGGTGGTCTTGTAGTAGTCGCCTTGGCCGGTGGCATGTTGAGCGCGGCGGGCCGCGCGTAGCGCGCCCGGCCTGCGCCCTGTTTAATTCTTTACAAAATGATGCCCCTACACCGTTGGAGCGGCTAGGGGCGTGGCGTCCGTGGTATCAGCACGTGCGCAGGCGCATTATATGGCCTGTGTGCATTACGTCAAGGTGTGGGCTGTCTGCGAGTCAATTTCAGACTGTCTCACATCAGACAGACAGAAAGACAGGCACATAATGCAGAAAATTACCGCTTCGGAAGTCTCGCGCCTGGGTTCCTCTCAAATGAACCTGGACGTTGGCCGCATCAATCCTCGTGAAGCTTTATGGGTGGCTCTGTTAAGTCTTTCCTCCCTTGCGGTCGGCACGCTCGGTGCCTTTATTGCGTGGTTGGTTCTTCCTTCTGAGTTCGCCTCCTGGTCGGGTTGGCGGTTCCTCTTCTTCCTCTTCGGCCTGGGCGTAGCCCTTCTTGGCTTCGGTCTGGCCGTGGTTCTCTGCAAGCTCACCTATGATGATTGGACGCAATATCGGGCGCGGCTAAATGAGTGGCATATAGCTGCCCTGGAAGCCTACCAATTGAGCGATGGGAAAGAGGTTGAGCGTACCTTGACTCTTTCTGATCTCTCGCCCTCGGTGCCGTTGCATATGCTGGCGGTTGCGCTTTCGGCCCATCGGCGCGTCGCGCAGGGTACGGCTAACGCCTTTTCTGTTCGTGGTCTGGAAGGGCCTGTGTTTCTGGGTGGCGTTCGCATGGGTGATCTCTCACCCTCTGCTGCCGAGCTGGCCGCCAAGAACCTGGCGCAGCTTGGTTTGATAAAAGGCCGTGGCCCTCGCCAGGCGGGGGAGTGGGCTGCTTCCTCGGAAGCGGATGTAGTTGGGCTGCTCGTGGATAATTGGAAGCGCCTGTAGCCCTCTGTGGCCCTTGTGGGCGTAGTGCTGCCCTTGCTGCCGTCGTTTCGTGTCGCCCTCGTAGGGCCGCAAGTGTGCAAAATAGCTTCCTGTCAAGCGCGCAGCGCGTACGGCTTGCCGTTGACAGGGGGCTATTTTGTACAATGCTGGCGGTTCGGAGGGGCAAGCGAACGACGAGCAGCAATGCTGCCGGAGTGAGTGAGCCTGAGCCG